>JANOGQ010000223.1:0-6755 GCA_031406105.1 Lysobacterales bacterium
TCGGGAGACTCTGATTAATTCAGAGTCTCCTTTCGGTTGTGCTTGTAGCCAGGCTATATGGCGGCCCCGTATTATAGTCAGTACAGCCGGGACGGTTAGCTGCGCGATTATAGGCGCCTGTACCGGGCGAAGCATATTGCCACGTGTATTGCAGGAAAACACATGCCAGACGGTTCCATAATCGGGGATTTACCAGATTTTCAAGCAGTTGAGCAGGCAGCAGACCGGATCAGGCCGTTTATCCGCCAAACTCCGGTGCTGAGCGATTCTGCCCTCAATGAGCGGTTGGGATGCCAGCTGTTTCTTAAATGCGAAAATCTGCAAGCCAGTGGCTCTTTCAAACTGCGCGGTGCCAGCAATGCGGTGGCCAGGCTGCGCGAGCGGCATATTTCCGGCGATGTGGCCACGCATTCTTCCGGAAATCACGGCGCTGCACTGGCACTGGCAGCCCGGCTGGATGGTCGCCGCGCGCACGTGGTGATGCCGGAAAATGCCTCTCCTTTCAAAGTTTCAGCGGTAAGGGAGCAAGGTGGCGAAGTTTATTTTTGTGCCGCCACCCAGGCAGCTCGTGAAAATGGACTGAATGAGCTGCTGGCGATCGGCCACCAAGCCATCCCTCCCTATGACCATGCGGATATCATTGCCGGTCAGGGCACCGCATGCCTGGAGTTGGTACAACAAGTTCAGGATATTGAGATTGTTGTCAGTCCTGTCGGAGGGGGTGGCCTGATCAGTGGAACGGCCCTTGTGGCAAATCATATGGGCATCACAACTATCGGGGCCGAGCCCAGTGGTGCTGCCGACACCGCAGACAGCCTGGCCCAGGGTAAAAGGGTGGACAGCATGCAGGCTGACACCATTGCCGATGGCTTAAGGGCACTGGTCGGGGTGCGCAATTTTGCCCTGATCCATGAATTGGTAGATGCTGTGATTACGGTTTCTGAGGATGAGATCCGCCTGGCCATGATCGACATCTGGCGTTATTTCCGGATGTTGGCAGAGCCTTCATCAGCGGTAGTTCTGGCCGCCATTGCGCAGCAACCACAGCGATTCAGTGGCAAACGGGTTGCCCTTATCATCAGCGGCGGTAATATCTCGCCCGCCCAATGGCTGGAGGTAAGCGGCTGGCAGGCAAGCGCATGATTGGCGCTGATTTGAGTCGCTGCTCCTGGGCGGGAACCGACCCTCTGCTCGCCATTTATCACGACGAAGAATGGGGACGGCCTGAGTTCGACGAAAACAGATTGTTTGAATTGATCACGCTGGAGGGCGCCCAGGCGGGCCTGAGCTGGTTGACCATTTTGCGCAAACGTGAGGGCTATCGTAAGGCTTTCGCAGGCTTCGATCCAAAGCGTGTGGCCGGCTTTGACAGCAAGCGTGTCGATCAGCTGGTGCTGAATCCCGCGATTGTGCGTCACCGCGGCAAAATTGAATCCACCATCAACAATGCGCGCCGCATTCTGGCTTTATGGAACGCCGGCCAGACTTTGGCTGAAATCTGCTGGGAGCTGGTATCCGACCAGCCGCTACAGAACAGCTTCAGGCTGATGGCTGAAGTACCTTCCACTTCGGCATTGTCTTCCCAGCTGAGTAGTCGTTTGAAAAAATTGGGTTTCCGCTTTGTGGGTGAAACGACTTGCTATTCTTTCCTGCAAGCGGCGGGTCTGGTCAATGATCACCTGCTTACCTGCCCTCAACATGCTATTTGTAAGTCCCTGGCCTACTCGTCGGCGGCTTCTTCATCGGCACGATTGCGCAAAGCCTGAGCGCCTTGCATGAAGTCTTGCACCGAAACCCCTGCACGCAACTGGTAAGCAGGCGGGCGTATCAAGGGGTCCAGCCAGGGCAAGCTGCTGAACTGGGTTTTTTCAATAAAACTGCCCACCGCAGCAGTGCCAAACAACAGCAGGGCAGCAAAGCTGGCAAGCAAGACCTGTCGGCCTGTCCGGGCCTGGCTGAAATAACTTAAGTGTGCAAAAACCACACACGCCAGGATCAGGATACGACCCAGCCAGCGCAACCACCAAACTGCCTCGTCCCAGTCCAGCGCGAAACCCAACAGGGAGATCAGCTGCGAAACAGCAAAAAGACTGGCAACACCGGCAAAGGCTATCGCCAGGTGGACCAGAAAATGAGATCGATGAGCCAGCACTCGATTCAAAAGCGCCCAGAATCCCGCCCAGGCGACGACGCCGATCAATGGATAGCTCATTTCTTCAGCGATTCCCAGCCAGCCCAGGCTGCCTGGGTCCTGTAGCAATTCGGCGGCGTACAAGGCAAGCAAGGCCAGCACAGCCAGGCCCAGCAGCACCCAGGGCTTACCCAAACCAGACAGCACACCCATTCGCGAGGTATCCCGCAGAGTTGGTTGCAGCTCACCCAAACCGCTGTGAAAGCGCAGCTGGCTGTGGCCAAAATGTACCGTCATGCCATCGCTCAATGGCAAGGATTCCAGCCGGGTTTTGCTGTGGTTAAGGTAACTGCCATTGAGGCTGCCCTGATCACGCAACAGAGCCTGGCCATCTTCGAATTCCAGCTGCAGATGATGTGGACAAACGTAGGGGTCAGCAACCACCAGCTCATTGTTCAATGCCCGGCCTATCTGCAAACGCGAACCATCCCACAAGTGCCTGTGCACCAGCTGGCCACTGCGATTCAGGATCTCAATCGAGGCGCGCAAGACGGGCTCTTCCCCGATCGGATCATTCATGGCAAATCCGGTTGCCAGGAGATGGTTTCTACAAAGGCTGCAGATAGCTGAACCAGGTTTTCCCAACTGAAACCTGCCAACACCAGAGTGGACTGCAAAGCCTGTTGATCATCCACCAGACTGGTCAGGTGCAGGTAACCATCATAAATCCCTGCAAGGTGCCGATAAGCGCGAACACAAAAAGTGGATTTGAAATTGACCTCGGAATGATTCACAAATCCTGATTGACAATGATATCGGCTGACCGATTCTTCATTTCCTTCCAGGAATAACTGCGGATAGTAATTACGCTCTTCCAGCTGGCGATAAAAACGCAGGGGATGCAATTGCTCCGTGGAAACCAGATCGTGCTGGAAGCGGATGACCCCGGTAGTGAGCGCATCCGACAGGAAAATATCATCCTGGCTCTGGCACTGATAATAGACCTGCTTCAATGCATCTGATGAGCTTTGCAAGGAATTACCCCAGCAACTTATCCAGTCTGCCAATTCACCTGCAACCTGGTATTCCTTGAGTTGGGTGATCGTCAAATCGTCACTGAGCAAGCGGCTGGCGATATCTGCCTGATTGTCCTGAAGCTGCTGGCTGATTGTCGCCTGCAAGCGGGCACTGTCGATAGGCACGCCTGAACTGTCCTGCAACAGTCTGCTGGCGAACTTTGCCGGTACCAGGAAACCAACCTGATTGCCCGCAGTCGCCACATTGATACCAATCACCTCTCCAGCCTGGTTCAAAACGGGCCCACCTGACATGCCGGGGTTAATCGAGCCGGTAAAATGCATGCGCTCATAAAGAGATTTTTCCAGCAAGCCGTTGTAAGTACCTTCAACTATCGTCAGGCCAATATCGTAGGGAAAGCCCATGGAATACAGACGTGTACCCTGCCGCGGCACCTGCTCTGCGATCGCCAGCGGCGCGGGGTGCTGGCCGCTGCTTCGAAGCAAGGCCAGATCATGCACCACGTCCACATTGACCAGCTCCAGGCTGCCCTGCTCACCGCTTTCTGACAGGTAACGCGCTTCGTATTCACCAGGATGATTGGCCAGATCAGCGATGACGTGGTAATTGGTGAAGACAAATCCGTCTGGCCCGGCCAGAAAGCCGGAACCAATGCCTGATTTTGACTGTGATTGTTTTTCAATGACCTGTATCTGCAACACGCGATCGCGCCAATTTGCAAACAGATCCGCTGTATCAGTCGCAACAGCCTGTGCCTCCAGCACAGCAGGAGACCAGCAGACAAACACGATGGTGATCAGGCAATAAGGAAACTTCACAATGTTTTCTCTGGAGCTGCCATTGAGCAGCGGACTATTATAGGGAAACCTGTGTGATTCTGAGTTTTCATCAGGGAGACTATGGCAGAAGTTCGCAGATGGTGTGTCTCAACATGGCGGACGAAACCGGGAAGAATGGAGAATAATGGCTATGCAAGCTCTGTACATCTTACGTCATGCCAAGGCGGTCACATGGACGCCAACAATCGAGGATTTTTCGCGCTCCCTGCAGTCTTCCGGACGGCGAGACGCACAAAAAGTCGCCAGCTGGATGTGTGCACACCTGGAATTACCCGACTGCATCCTTTGTTCACCTTCGCACCGCACCCGCGAAACCCTGGCACCATTGCTCAGCATGCGCCCTCAACTGGAGAGCGTAACGCACTTTCTGCCACAACTTTATCATTCCAGTTTGCGTACTTTGCAGGACTTACTGGATTCCTCATTTACTGAAGCCGATCGGGTGCTGATCATAGGCCATAACCCTGGCCTGGAGGTGCTGGTGAGTGATGTCGCGCACGAGAGTCAGCACGTGGATTTCAATCGATTACCTACTGGCACCCTGGCGATTATCAATTTTTCCGACGGGTGGGACAAAGATCAGGGCAAAGGGGTGTTGCAGCAGCTGATTCGCGGCAAAGACCTGTCAGGCAATTGAATCGATATACACCCGGGCAACTTCTTCCAGCATGGCCTGATCACTTTCACTGAAGCGATCAGTAACCGGACTGTCGATATCCAGCACGCCCAGCAGGTTACCCTTGAGTATCAGCGGAACTACCAGTTCAGACCGGGATGCCGTATCACAAGCGATGTGCCCGGCGAACTGTTCCACATCCCTCACTCGCTGGATCTGCCGGGAGCTTGCTGCGGTGCCGCAAACGCCTTGTCCCAAAGGAATCCTGACACAGGCAGGTTTGCCCTGGAACGGCCCCAGCACCAGGTCCTGGCCCTGCAGGAAATAAAAACCTACCCAATTCACCTGCTCCAGCTCCATAAAAAGCAGGGCTGAAAGGTTGGCAGCATTCGCTACGACATCGCTTTCAGGCGACAGCAAACCACGGGCCTGCGCTGCAAGGGTAGTGGCGGTTTTCCAACTGTTTTCCATGCTGATCCTCTTGTAACGATGACGGTTGCAAAGAGCTTTCGAAGCGCAAGCTCACAAGCCTTAGTTTCTTCAAAGGTGCTGACGGAAAATCAGCATCTGGTTATTGGCTGGCAACTGTACTTTTTGTTGCAACTGCATGTGCCGACTTTGCGCCAGCTTTTCAAGCTCCAACACATCCCGTAAGCCCATCAGGGGGCTGCTGGCTTTCAGGTTCTGGTCAAATTGCTGGTTGCTGGCCGCTGTGAAATGACCGTTTTCATTGAAAGGCCCGTACAGGCAAAAAACTCCAGCAGGCTCCAGTAATTCAGACACACCCCGGAACATGCAGATCACTTCCTGCCAGCTCATGATGTGCGCCGTGTTGGCAGAAACGATGGCCTGACAGGCAAGTTCGGGCCAGCTGGCGCTGACATCCAGAACAATGGCTGGCAATACGTTCATGCCGGGCTGCAAGTCCAGGCGCTTTTGCAGGCCAGGCAGATTTTCAGCCTTTTCGCTGGGCTGCCAGTGCAACAGGGGCAAATGCCCTGAGAAATGAACCAGGTGTTGCCCGGTACCGGAGCCAATTTCCAGAACCAGCCCTGAAGCTGGTAAAACCCGCTGCAGCACATCAAGGATAGGCTGCTTGTTGCGTTCGCAAGCTGCCGCGAACGGAAGCTCTTCGGGCATCAGAGCAGTTCCAGCATGACTTTACGGCAAGCTGCCTGCAACGCATCGCGAGCTACATGCCTGCCTTCGACCACTCGTTTCTGGCCGCCCACCCAGACGGTACGGATCATGGATTGCTCACCGGCCATTATCCAGCTATCCAGCAAGCTATCACCCTTACGACCATCCAGCAGGATGTGATGCTCGTCCAGTTCAATCAAATCAGCCCGGTAAGCCGGTGCTATACGGCCCACTTTTTGGCCCAGCGCCTGCGCGCCGCCAGTCAGTGCCTGCTGCCACAGGCTGCGGCCACAACTGAAGCCTGGTCCACTGAGCACATTGCGTTTACCACTCTGCAAACGGGCCTGAAATTCCAGCATGCGCAACTCTTCAATGGGCGATAGACGCAAATTGCTGTCACTGCCGATGCCAAAGCGCCCCGCCTGTTCAAACCAGTTAATAATGTCGAAGTAGCCATCGCCAAGGTCTGCTTCAGTGCTGGGACACAGGCCTACTACCGCGTGAGATTTCAGGACTGCAGAAAATTCCCCGGCATCCATGTGCGTGGCATGCACCAGACACCAATCATGGTCAATATCATGCTGATCCAGCAACCAACGCACCGGCCTGGCCCCTAACGATGCCTCGCACTCATCAACCTCACGCTGCTGTTCGGCTATATGAATGTGTATCGGCTGATCCACACCGCGACAGGCTTGCAGTACTTCCGCCAATTGCTCGGCTGCAACCGCTCGCAGTGAATGCGGCGCCAGGCCAAGCCGATGCAATGTCTGTTGCTGCAGCATTTCGGCACAGCGCTGCCAGAGGTTGAGGTATTGTGCGCTGGTATTGCGAAAACGGCCTTGTCTTGCTGTTACATCCGGGCTGCCAAAACCGCTGCGACAGTACAGCACCGGCAGCAGCGTCAAGGCCAATCCGGACTGTTCAGCAGCGGCTAATATCTGCCCGGACATTTCAGCCGGATTGGAATAGGGCTTGCCGTCGGGCTGGT
>JANOGQ010000250.1:0-2684 GCA_031406105.1 Lysobacterales bacterium
GCAACAGGAAGGAAATCCAGAAGGGCAAAATTACTGCCAGCAACAGCATGCTGCGCATGCGTGGTGGCTGGCGTGCGATGAAGTAAGCCATAGGATAGCCCAGCAACAGGCACAGCACCGTGCTGATGGCCGACATCTTGACCGAATTCAGGTAGATGGTGATGTAGTACGGATCCTGGAACAGGAACAGGTAATTGTCGAGAGTGGCCTGAATTCTGTTCCAGCCCGTGGCTGTCCAGTCAAACAGCGCTGTAAATGGCGGCAGAGCCACCACCGGATCGGCCAGGCTGATTTTCAGGATGATGAAAAACGGCGCCAGGAAAAACAATAGCAACCAGGCATAGGGGCCGATCAGCGCCCAGCGCAGCCATTGCCTGCGTCCATCCATGCGATTGCTGTCCGTGTTCATTCGCTTAGCTGCTCATTCGTCCAGCAGAATGGAGCTGGCTATATCCCAGGAGACGAATACGTCATCGTCCCATTCCAGCGTTTTGGTAGCACTGCGTTGGCGGTTCTGGCCGCTGACCTGCAGCATGCTGCCGTTTTCCAGAGCAACGCGGTAAACCGAAAGGTTGCCGAAGTATCCCAGGTCATGCACCAGGCCTTTCAGCACGGTCAGGTTTTCGCGGGCGGGTGTTTCCTTGCTGATAAAGATTTTTTCAGGCCGCACCGCAATCCAGCGTTCCACCCCCGCTTCAAGCTGCTTGTCGCACGGGACCACCAAATTGGTTGCCAGCTCTTCGCTATGTAAGTGCACTTCACCGGCAGTGCACGAGATCACGCTGGCTTTGAAGAAATTGATATTGCCAACAAAGCCCGCCACAAAACGGTTGATAGGATATTCATAAACTTCGGCCGGTGTGCCCACCTGCTCGAAATGACCGTTGTTCATCACCGCAATGCGGGTGGACAGGGTCATAGCCTCCTCCTGGTCATGCGTTACCACAATAAAGGTGATGCCCAACTCGTCCTGCAGGCTCATCAATTCGAACTGGGTGTGCTCACGCAACTTCTTGTCCAGGGCAGCCAGTGGTTCATCCAGCAGCAGCAGTTTGGGTCGCTTGATCAGCGCCCGGGCCAGCGCTACCCGCTGTCGTTCGCCGCCTGAGAGCTGATTGGGTTTGCGTTTCTCCTTTCCTTTCATCTTTACCAGCGACAGCAACTGGCTGACCCTTTCGCTGATTTCTGCAGCTGATTTTCTTTCCTTTTTCAGTCCATAGCCTATGTTCTGTTCCACGCTCATATGCGGAAACAGCGCGTAAGACTGGAACATCATATTTACCGGTCGCTCGTAGGGCGGCACTGCCGTCATGTCGACGCCATCAATCAGAATGGAACCTGAAGTGGGTTGTTCAAAGCCGGCCAGCAGGCGCAACAAGGTGGATTTGCCGGAACCGGAACCGCCCAATATGGAAAACAGCTCACCGCGATAGATATCGAGATGCGCATTGTCGACTGCGATCACATCACCAAAACGCTTGCTCAGGCCCCGAATTTCCACAAAAGGCCGCTGCGACTGATCGCGCCAGGGTTCGCCCTGCAAGCGATGATGCTCAGGACCTTCCGGGCTTTCCGGGTTCACGGGGGATGTTTGTCCGGGCAACTGATTCACTTTATGACTCCACATTGGCGCAGGCTGACATGGTCACAAGCCCGTTTTTATGCGCGACCAGGAACGGGTGCGGCGGCGCTCGTCCTTGGGGCCGAACAAGTACCCAACGGTAGCTCGCTGGCGTTCTTCCATTGAGGGATAAGTTGCCGGATCATTCAATACTTCGGGATTGATATAGGGATTGGAAGCGAGGTTGGCATTGGCATAGCGCGTTTCATTGCTGATTGCGGCCATCACTTCCGGGCGTAACAGATAATTAAGGAACAGGTGCGCGTTGCCGGGATGCTGGGCATCACCGGTGAGGTACACACCATCAAACCAGTACACCGTGCCTTCCCGTGGCGTGTAATAGGCCAGGTCAACACTGGCCCCCACTTCGGCGGCCCGCGCCATCGCCTGCGCATAGTCACCTGACCAGCTCATGGCCAGGCAGACTTCACGATTGGGCAAGTCATTGAGCATCCTGGTGGAGCTGAAATAGCGGACATAGGGGCGGACGGATTTCAGCACTTTTTCGGCTTCAGCCAGGTGTTCCGGATCCAGGCTATTGGGGTCACGGCCCAGGTATTGCAGTACCATCGGAATCACATCGACGGGTTCATCCAGGAAACTGACCCCGCAATCCGCAAATTTCGAAACCACTGCCGGGTCGAACAACATGGCGGCACTACCGAGCGGCGCGTCGGGCATGCGTTCCCTGACCATGTCGATGTTGATGGCATAACCGGTGCTGCCCCACATGTACGGCAAACCGTGAGTATTTCCCGGATCAAAGCCCTGCATCACACTCAACACCCAGGGATCGAGATTGTCCCACAAAGGCAGCAGGTCTCTCTGCAAGGGCTGGTAAACGCCTATCGGAATCAATCGTGCTGAATAACGGGCGGCATGCATGACCAGATCATAGCCTGTGCGACCTGCCAGCAATTTCGCTTCCACAATCTCAGTGCTGTCATACAGATCGTAATTGACCTTGATGCCGAACTCTTTCTCGAAATCTGTGATGGTATCCGGGCCAATGTAATCCGCCCAGTTGTAGATGTTCAGCTCTTTCTCTTCCAGGGCCTGCAGT
>JANOGQ010000254.1:0-9115 GCA_031406105.1 Lysobacterales bacterium
TGCGAAATATGCTGATGGAACCTTAACCCAGGTTCAGGCCCGGGGCCCTGACCCACACTAATCATGAACGTTTGCAACGAGAGTATATCGCCGTCTTGAGCAGATAGTTCATGACTGATGCGGGCTGAATTACTCTTGGTCCAACTCGACGACCTTGCTGTCGATTACCTTGCGACCGCGGTAATAGCCTTCCGGGCTAACATGGTGACGCAAATGGGTTTCGCCGGTGGTAGGTTCCACCGAGAGCGCATGAGCGGTAAGTGCGTCGTGCGAACGACGCATGTCCCTTCTGGAAGATGTCTTGCGATTTTGTTGAACAGCCATATTGTTTACTCCAAAGATTAAAAAATCAGGAAACTTTGATTTACTCAGAGTCTCCCCGGTATACGGATATGTCACCTTTTTCACTGACTGCCAATCATTGAGGTGAGGCAAAAAAATTACATTTTTTGTTTCGCGTGCTCTGCTAACTGGTCAACGAATTACTCAGGGCTTGCCTTATTTCTTTCCAGTGCCGGTCGTGTTTTTGCTGGCGCTGGCAAATGCTTTCCATTGATCGGCCAAACCCGCAAAAGCCTGCTGACCCGGCTGTTGCCCCGACGAACTGCCTGCCGGCCACGGTTCACTGGATTCTGCCTCTACGGGGGGCAGTTCCGGATTTCGCGGTACTTGCGGCAAAGCCAGCAATAATTCATCTTCGACCATCACCAGAAACGATACTCTGCCGTGCTCGGTTAAAACGGCTTCATACCCTGCCGGCAACAGTCCTTCCTTGCTGATATCTTCAATAACACCTAACTGCGAAGATCTGTTTACTTTTTCCTGGTAGGGCTCCAGGCTGCGCTGACAAAGCAGCCACAAAATGGCTTCAACCTCAATTTGGACTCTCACTCCTACCAATGAGTCCTTTTCAAACTTTGCAGTAAAACGCGCTTCCCCAGCATCTTTGTTCAGCAAATCCTTCAGGCGATGCATACGACTCAATGCGATGGTGCCTGAAAAAGTTCTGTGTCCCTCAGCGGCCTTTTGTGGATCAATAAAATCCGGATACTCAAGGGACATGGCAATACTTCCGGCTGTGCATGACATTCATGGCTCATTTCTGAGCCATGAACTGGTGTATTCAGTTTGCAATCTGCGACCGCACCCAACTAAGCTGCGCTGGATTTATCCTGTCATCAGCCGCAACCGCATATGACTCCGCAGCGCAAACCGGGCATTTTACATCAATAATGAAGACCAAGTCACCCAAATACACATTAATTCTGGCATCGGGCAGCCCCTACCGGAAATCACTGCTGCAACGATTAGGCCTGCAGTTTAGCTGCATCGCCCCAGCCATAGACGAAACTGCCGGGCACTCTGAATCCGCGCCCGACCTGACCCGTCGATTGGCCCACGGTAAAGCACTCTGCGTTGCCCGGCTTCATCCCGGGGCTCTGGTAATTGGCAGTGACCAGGTTGCCGACTTTGAAGGCAGAATTGTCGGCAAGCCGCATTCGGTGGATGCAGCACTCAGCCAACTGTTGTCGTTTTCGGGTAAATCCATTCAATTCATCTCTGCAATATGTGTGCTGCGCCAGGAAGCCGATTTTTGTAAAGAAGTTATCGTACCAAGCTGGGTGCATTTCCGGGAATTCAGCGCAGCCGAAGCACAGCGCTACATCGAATTGGATATGCCGCTTGATTGCGCAGGTTCCTTCAAATCTGAAGCAGGCGGATCGGTATTGTTGCGGGGGCTGGAAAGTACCGATCCTACGGCTTTAATCGGATTGCCTTTGATCGCCTTGAGCAGTATTTTGCGCGCCGCTGGTATGCAATTGCCCTGAGCAGATTGTTCATGAATAGTGCGGGCTACGGAATGTCTCTGTCATAATCATTGCAGATGCCCTTAGCTGGCGTTTTTTTGGCTGTAACCATCGTTTCCGTACGGAGATTTGCGCATGAATTCACCTGCCTTCCAACACTGGCGTATCGACTACGACATGGATCGCATAGCCTGGTTGACACTGGATCGTGCTGGCGAGAAAACCAACAGTCTTTCCCGTGAGGTCCTGACTGAACTTGAAATGGTGGTTGAGCTGCTGGACAAGCAAGCGCCACGGGGCGTGGTTATACAATCCGGCAAGAAAGCATCTTTTGTGGTGGGCGCGGATGTGCGCGAATTTGAAGGTGTCAGCAATCCTGCCCTGGCGGCAGAATCCATCCGTGAAGTCCATCAATTGTTTAGCCGGATCGAGCAGCTGCCCTTCCCCGTAGTGGTTGCGATCGAGGGATTTTGCCTGGGTGGCGGCCTGGAGCTGGCCCTGGCCTGTCATTACCGTATTGCTCTGGATGTACCGCACACCTGTTTGGGTTATCCGGAAATCAGGCTAGGCATTTATCCGGGCTTTGGCGGCAGTGCCAGAACTCCGGCCTTGCTCGGCGGCCCCAAAGGTTTGGAGCTGATGCTCAGCTCACGCATGGTGCGCGCTCGGCAAGCTAAAGCCCTGGGCCTGGTGGATCAGTTGGTTGGGCCCCACGGATCCTTGCGCTGGGCCGCAAGAAATGCCGTTTTGCAGGGCCGCAAGAGCAGCAAACCCGGGCTGATCAAACAAATAAGCAATAGCGGACCCGTGCGCAGGATATTGGCCAAAATCATGCGTAAACAAACCGCCAGCCGCGCCAATCCCAAGCACTACCCTGCCCCATTTTCACTGATAGATGCCTGGGAGGAATGTGGTGACCACAAATCAAAAATGCTGGAACAGGAGGCTCAGCGAGTCGGAGAATTGATTACTGGCGATACTTCGCGCAATCTGCGGCGGGTTTTCTGGCTGATGGAAGCCCTTAAAAACACCGGTAAGAAAAGCGCATTCCGGGCTCGCCGCGTGCATGTGGTTGGCGCTGGAGTCATGGGTGGGGACATAGCTGCCTGGTGCGTATTGCAGGGACTTGAAGTCACGCTGCAAGACCGGGAAATGAAATACATTGAGCCTGCGCTCAAAAGAGCCGACAGCCTTTTCAGGAAAAAGCTTCGAACCCCTGAACTGATCGCGGGGGCGCGCAGTCGCCTGATAGCCGATGTTGATGGTAAAGGTGTTGCTTTGGCCGATGTGGTGATTGAAGCCATTTTTGAGAATGCAGAGGCCAAGCGGGCTCTTTACAGCAAGATTGAACCAGAGCTCAGGGCAGATGCCTTGCTGGCCACCAATACTTCAGCCATTCCCCTGGCGGATTTGTCTCGTGATCTGCAGCAGCCATCGCGGCTGATAGGCCTGCATTTCTTCAACCCGGTGGCCAAAATGCCTTTAGTCGAAGTGGTCTACGACCCCATGACCAACCCTGCGGAAATTGATCGGGGCGCCGCATTTTGCAACCAGATCAACCGATTTCCGCTGGCTGTGAGCAGCACCCCCGGCTTTCTGGTCAATCGGGTACTGGCACCTTACATGCAACACGCCCTGAACATACATCGGCAGCGTGGGGTTCCCCTGGAAGCGCTTGATCAGGCTGCGGTGGATTTTGGCATGCCTATGGGCCCGGTGGAGCTGGCGGATACGGTAGGCCTGGATGTTGGCCTGAGCGTGATCAAGCTGTTGGGCGGTGAAGCAGCCACGGAAGATGTGGCAGCACTGCAGGAGATGGTCGAAAAAGGACAACTCGGCAAGAAGTCGGGGGCAGGATTCTACCGCTGGAAAAAAGGTAAGCCGGTGAAGAATCAGGCAGCAATAGCAGGCATCAATCTGAAATCCGTGGCGGCAGAACTGATGCAGCCCTATTTCGATGAATGCCAATCCTGCCTGGCAGACCAGGTGGTGGCTGACACTGATTTGCTTGATGCCGGAATGATATTTGGAACTGGCTTTGCACCCTTCCGCGGAGGCCCATTGCACTACCTGAACAAACAACAGCCAGATACATCCGGTGGACCAGAATCAGCGCCTGAGCAGGGAGAACCATCATGAAGGGTGAACTACGCCGCATCGCGATTATCGGTGGCAGCCGCATTCCCTTCTGCCGATCGAACACAATGTACTCAGAAAAATCCAATATGGATATGCTGGCCGCTGCGATCGAAGGTGTGGTGCAGCGCTTTGCACTGCAGGACCAGCAACTGGATGAGGTCATGGCAGGCGCGGTAACCACCCATTCACGGGATTGGAACTTGGCGCGCGAAGCAATTTTATCCACTTCGCTATCACCCTTGACTCCAGGCATCACCCTACAGCAAGCCTGCGGCACCAGCTTGCAGGCAGCTCTGACTATTGGGGCCAAGATTGCCTGTGGCCAGATTGAATGCGGAATCGCTGCAGGAACTGACACCACTTCCGATCCGCCCATCGTATTCGGCCCGAAAATTTCGAAGCGCCTGGTAAAAGCCGGCGCAGCACGCAACTTGGGGCAATCACTGGGCGCTTTCAAAGGCTTCAGTCCCGGTGAATTGAAACCAGTAACGCCTGCCAATGGCGAACCTCGAACGGGTTTAAGCATGGGAGCTCATTGTGAACGCATGGCGCGCGAGTGGCAAATCACTCGCGAGGCCCAGGACGAACTGGCATTGGCCAGTCATCTGAATGCAGCAGCAGCCTATGATTGCGGCTTTTTCGATCCCCTGGTCCAGCCCTGGGCAGGTGTGGCCAGGGACAATAACATGCGAGCCGACTCCACCCTTGAAAAATTGGCCAGGTTGAAACCGGCATTCTCCAAAGAAGCCGGGGCCACATTGACAGCGGGTAACAGCACACCTTTAACCGATGGTGCTGCGGGCGTGCTGCTGGCATCCGAAGACTGGGCCAGGAAGCACGACTTGCCTGTTCAGGCCTATTTGACCGGTATGCGCAGTTCAGCGGTGGATTTTGTCAATGACGAAGGATTATTAATGGCACCCACTATTGCAGTAGCCGAAATGCTGCAAAAAGCCGGATTGACCCTGCAGGATTTTGATTTTTACGAGATTCACGAGGCCTTTGCAGCCCAGGTTCTGTGTACGCTCGCCGCCTGGGAGTCTGAAGACTATTGTCGCAGTCGACTGGGACTGCCACAGGCCCTGGGTTCGATCGACCGTTCGCGAATGAACGTCAAAGGCAGCAGCCTGGCAGTTGGCCATCCATTTGCCGCTACGGGCGCACGAATCATGGCGAATTTGAGTGAAATTCTTGCTCAAGCCGGTTCTGGACGTGGATTGATTTCCATATGCACGGCGGGTGGAATGGGCGTTACTGCCGTGCTGGAGAGGCCATGAGCGCTCCTGTGGGTGAAATGCAAGCCTATCTGAACCGCCTGGATAGTCCATGGCGGATCAATTCAGAGGTTCCGTTGAGCCACACGCCAACACAATATGCCCCACCCTATTCACCCGAGTTTGAGCCTGATACTCATTACCAGGTCCAGCTGGACGAAGTTCGCAGCCAGCTTCGTCCTTTGCAGGAAAAGCTGATCGCCAGTAAGCAGTTCAGTATCCTGTTGGTATTCCAGGCACTTGATGCCGCCGGCAAAGATGGCGCAATTCGGGAAGTTCTGGCGGGCCTGGATGCCGGTGGCATTCGGGTTGCTTCATTCAAGCAGCCGACGCGCACAGAACTTGCCCATGATTTTCTTTGGCGCACCACACGCGAACTACCTGAACGCGGGCAAATCGGTGCTTTTAACCGCAGCTACTATGAAGAAGTGTTGACGGTGCGGGTTCATCCGGAATTTCTTGATGCCCAGTATGCGGGCCAAGCGCCGGCCGCCTCCCTGGTGTGGCCCGCGCGGTACCGCGCGATCCGCGAATTTGAGAGGCATTTGGCCATGTCCAATACATTGGTTCTGAAGTTCTGGCTGAATGTCTCACCACAACGACAGGCCTTGCGATTCCTGGACAGGCTGGAAGATCAAAAACGTTTTTGGAAATTTTCACAGCACGACATGGTGGAATCGGGCTTTCGCGACAGCTACGAAGAGGCGGTGTTACACATGTTCAACGAAACATCACGAGACTGGGCACCCTGGTTCTGTGTACCTGCTGACAATCGCTGGTATCTGCGCTGGCAAATCTCCAGCATTCTGCTGCAGGCAATGCAGGCTTTGCCGCTGAAGTATCCTCAAGCAGAAGCAATGACTGATGAGGCCAGGCAGGCCTTACGCAAAACACTGCGCCAACGCGCCGGCCTGGAGAAAGACTGAAGGTATGGCGCTTGATCAATGTAGTGATTGATCAATAAGCACCGCGACGATTTACCCGGTGGAATGTGGCTGGTAAGGCAATTCGATTTTCAGCCCCGCCGACTCCGCTGTATTGAGCATCAGCATGGCACGCGTCATAGGGCCTACTCCACCGGGTACCGGGCTGATCCAACTGGCAACAGCGGCAGCCCGCGGAAAATCAATATCGCCGGTGATGCGCCCGTCATCGAGGCGGTTGATACCCACATCAACCACCACGCATTCAGGCTTTAGCCAGCCTGAATCAATGACTCCTCGTTTACCGATTGCGCTGATCAGCACATCAGCCGAACGGACATGTTGCTCGAGGTTGCGGGTGAAGCGGTGAGTGACGGTTACCGTGGCGCCGGTGAGAAGGCATTCCAGCGACATGGGCCGGCCAACAATATTTGAAGCACCCACAATGACCACGTGCCTGGAGCGCACTTCCACACCATGGAAACTCAACAGTGCCATCACACCTCTCGGCGTGCAGGGGCGCAATCCCGGCTGGCGCAGTGCCAGTTTGCCAACGTTAAATGCGTGAAAACCATCCACATCCTTGTCGGCACAAATGCGGTTGGTAACCTGGGTCTCTTCAATATGCTTTGGCAGAGGCAGTTGCACAAGAATGCCGTCGACATCCGCATCGCCGTTCAGCTCATCGATCAGTGTCAGCAGTTTTTCTGCTGCTGTATCAGCCGGCAAATCGTAATCACTCGCAATGATGCCTGACCGTTCACAATCGCGGCGCTTGGCATTCACATAAATACTGGAGGCCGGATCATTACCGACCAAAACTACTGCCAGACCAGGGCGTCGGCCACCAGATTCAACATGCCGATCAATCGCGATGCGGACTTTGCCGATGATCGCATTACTGGCAGCCAGACCATCCAGAATTTTTGCGGTTTTTACTTCAGGGCGGGCAGTTTCTTGTTGCTCTTGCATGACGTTCCAAAGACATTTCTTTTATTCGGACAGCGCATAGTGTACTTGATGAGGAGGATTTCAGTCTCTCATAGAGTAAGCTCTGAAAAATTCATCGATGAATTATCAGAGCACACAAAACAAAAAATGTGATTTTTGTTTTGCTTCATTTTCAATAATTTGCAATCATTGAACCTGACGGCTCGTCCCAGTAGCGAGGCAACTCTGGATCATTCAGAGCGCCATTTTTTCCGTGATGCAAACCAAGGATCATGATCGATGCGCATTCACAGCTATACTTTTCGCTCAGTACAGGGCCACGCCCTGCCGCTGGATCGCTGGGTAGGCCAGCCTTTTTTGGTGGTCAACACTGCTTCCGAGTGCGGCTACACGCCACAATACCGAAAATTGCAAAGACTTTTTGAGGAATACCGTGGCAGTGGCCTGGTCGTGCTGGCAATCCCTTGTGATGACTTCGGCGGACAGGAGCCGGGCACCAATGAACAGATCGCGGAGTTTTGCAGCAGCCGGTTTGAAGTTACATTCCCGGTAACTACCAAGCAGTCCATTGTGGGTAAAAATCCACACCGGCTGTTTGTCGATTTGATGGAAGAATTTGGCAATGACATCATGCCGCGCTGGAACTTTCATAAATACCTGTTTGCGCGTGATGGCGAGTTGCTGGAGCATTTTCCCTCCAATATGGAGCCGGATGACCCAGGCTTTCGCAACCATATAGAGCGCAACCTGGGCGGCTGGACACTTTGAACTACCCGCAGTTGATTTATCCGGACCTCACTGGGACTTGAGTAAGTTTTGAAAAAACCAGAGTTTTCCCAGGGTAGCTCTGGCTAATTCGTCTCTTAAGCATCAGAGTTGCCCTAGTTCTTTCGAGCGGGTTTACGGGCTTTTCCCCCGACAAACTTTTTCAGTCTCTGGCGCTTTTGCACCTGCCGTTTGCTCAGCACATTCTTTTTGTCTTTGAAAGGATTTGCGCTGTTGCGGAATTCCAGAACCAGTGGTGTGCCTTTGAGTTTGAAATGCCGAATGAAGGTGCTGGTCAGATACCGTTGATAGGAATCGGCAAGAGTATCCGTGCGGCTGCCATGGATGATGATACGCGGCGGAAATTTTCCGCCACCGTGCGCAAATCGCAGCTTGGCAGTGCGGCCCTGACTCATGGGCGGTTGGTGGGCCTCGACTGCCTTGATCAACACCCTGGTTAGCTCGGGCGTGGAAAATTGCATGCTGGCGCTGCGCCAGGCTTGCTGCACGGCAGCCAGCAATTCCTGGATGCCGGAGCCATGCAGCGCCGACAGGGTTACCCTCTGCGCCCAGGTGGCATAGCTCAGGCGTCGGTCCAGCTCACTCTTGACCTGCTCGCGGTGATCTGCGTCCAGCCCATCCCATTTGTTCAGGGCAATTACCAGCGCCCGTCCCTGCTGCAGGATGTGGCCAAGCAGGGTGGTGTCCTGATCGGTCAAGCCTTCCTGCGCATCCACCATCAGCACTACCACATGAGCCCTTTCTATGGCCTGCAGCGCCTTGATGGTGCTGAACTTCTCCACTGCATCGGAGATACGGGAACGGCGGCGCACGCCGGCAGTATCAATCAGCTCATATTTCTGGCCATCGCGTTCCAGCCTGATACGGATGGAATCGCGCGTTGTGCCGGGTTGGTCAAATGCCAGCACTCGTTCTTCGCCCAGTATGCGATTTACCAGGGTGGATTTTCCGACGTTGGGGCGTCCAACGATGGCCAGGCGCAGGACATCCTGTTCTTCATCTTCGTCTTCATCATCAGCGCTCTGAGGAGGCAGCCATTGTTCGGCAGCCTCCATGATGTCGTCTAAACCCTGACGGTGTTCTGCTGAAACAGCAACCGGTTCAGCCATACCGAGTGCCGCACCGAACCGTTCCCCAGATCGATGCCGACCAGCACCGCACCCTCCATGGCCTTGACCCACTCCTTTCGTGCAGCCTCGTGACCATGAAAATGAAAGACGACGTCGAAAGCGCC
>JANOGQ010000275.1:0-5818 GCA_031406105.1 Lysobacterales bacterium
CCGGGACGGCCGCCGCTCGCGTAGAGAGTCGTCGGGACGAAGGGATCAACGGCGATGGAGAACTCATCCAGCATCAGCAACTCGGGTTCCTGCGACAATGCTCGAGCTATGGTCAGGCGCTGTTGCTGGCCACCGGACAACAAACTGCCCAGCGTGTTGAGCCGGTCTTTCACTTCGTCCCACAGGGCGGCGCGGCGCAGGCAGCGCTCGACAATCACATCCAGATCAGCACGATTTTTCAAACCGCCCAAACGCGGCGACAAAGCCACGTTGTCATAGACCGACAAAGGCAAACCGACGGGCAAAGGAAAGACCACACCGATGCGTCGACGCAAACCATAGACATTGCGCACCTGGCTGATATCCAGACCGTTAAAGGTAATAAGCCCGCTGACCCGCATCTCCGGATTGAACATATCCATGCGGTTAACGGCCTTGAGGAAGGAAGTCTTGCCGGCATTGGCCGGCCCGATGATGCCGAAAATCTCATTCTGCTTTACCGCAAAACTGAGCCCTTGCAGGACCTGCTGCTGGCCATAACTGATGGCCACATCCATCACTCCCAACTTTACCTGGAATGATTCTGTCGCTTCATTAACTACCATTTCTTCTTGCCCCGCAAGTACATGCGCAGGGCGATGGAAAGGCTGTTCATTATCAGTACCAGGCAAATGAGTACCAGCGCTACTCCGTAGGGAAGATGCTCTGGCATATTGGGAACCTGGGTTGATACCACGAACAGATGCAGCGACAATGCCATGGTCTGATCGAATACGGATTGTGGCAAAAAGGGCAGGAAAAAGGCTGCGCCAGTGAACATGATGGGCGCAGTTTCGCCGGCCGTGCGCGACACCTCCAGAATAACGCCGGTCAAAATACCACTCACGGCATTAGGCAAAACCACGCGGCGTATGGTCTGCCAGCGCGTGGCGCCCATATTCCAGCAGGCTTCACGAAAGGCCATGGGCACTGCCTGCAGCGATTCCTGAGTGGCTACGATTACTACGGGTAAGGCCATGATGGCAAGCGTCAGGCCGGCCGCCAGAATGCTGGTACCAAACTGGAAGAAAATCACAAACGCGCCAACTCCAAACAGCGCGTGCACAATGGAAGGCACTCCGGCCAGGTTAATGATGGCCAGGTTGATAGCCCGCGTCAGTGCGTTATTCGGCGCATATTCACTGAGGTAGATTGCCGCTGCGATGCCCAGCGGCACAGATGCAATCAACCCCACCACCACCAGGCAAATGGTACCCAGCAGGGCTGGAAAAATACCGCCGGCCGTCATGCCGTTGGTCGGAGCTGTAAAAAGGAATTCAAAGCTGATAGCAGGGCCACCCTTGTAAACCAGCATGATCAGGATCACGGCCACCGGCACCATCAGGGTCAGGGTCATGCCTCCCAATATCAACTGGAAGATTTTCTGGATGAGCTGGTTGCGGCGATTGAGTTTGCTGGCAGTAAACATGGAGGCCACTAGCTCTTACGGATTCCACGGACGATGAAGTCGGCGGTAATGTTGATGATAAAAGTAATGACAAACAGGAAGATGCCAATGGTGAACAGGGCTTCGTAATGCCGTGAGCCCACTGCTGTTTCGCCCAACTCTGCGGCGATGGTGGCCGTGAGTGCACGAACCGAATCAAACACGCTGGTGGGGATATTGATGGAATGCCCCGTGGCCATCAGCACCGCCATGGTTTCACCAAAACCGCGTCCCACACCCAGCAGGACTGCACCCAGCAATCCGTTTTTTGCGGCGGGCAGTACCACTTTGTAGATCACCTGCCAGCGGGTCGCGCCCATGGCTTCGGCGGCTTCGCGATAGCGGTCGGGCACAGCCTTGAGCGCATCCTCTGCGATTGAGGTCATGATGGGTGCTGCCATCAGGCCGAGAATAATGCCGGCATTCAGTACATTCAGTCCCACCGGCACATCGAACAGCTGGATGATCAGGGGGTTCATGATGGCCAGGCCTATGAAGCCCCAGACTACGGAGGGAATAGCCGCCAGCAGTTCCACGCTGATTTTCAGGAACTCGCGGGTTTTGCCACTGGCAAACTCGGCGATGAATATGGCAGCACCCAGCGAAAACGGGATGGCTACCAGCATGGCCAGGCCGGTGACGCTGGCCGTACCAGCAACTAGTGCCAAAATGCCGAAAGTCTCTTTAGTGGCCGAGGTTGGGCGCCAGTTGGGCGAGGTGAAAAACTCCCTGAAGCTGAAGCCTTCGGTCAGAAAACCCATGCCTTCCCGGGTAACGAAAACGAAAATTCCGATAATGAGAATGATTGCCGATATGCCGCCGAGGAATACCAGCATCTGAACCAGCTTGTCAATGTACCAGTCTTTGCCGCGCCGGTTGAAATCAATCGACAGTGGGGCTTTCAGGCTCGCATCGACGGCTGAGGTGGCAGATTTTTGCATCGGTATCAGGCGGCTTCTTCGCCAGCCAGCAATTCGATCAATGCACTGACTTTCTCGTGCAGCAGGCGATATTGATTCAGCAGGTCACGGTCTTCTTTATCCAGGTCCCAGTGCAGGGCTGAGGTGTGAAAAGGCGCCTTACCGATGTAATCAGGCGACCTGCCCTGCAAGGCCACGACCACATCAAACTCGTCCAGGTCATGCTGCAGGCTGGGTAGTGATTCTGTTTTCAGATCATCGGCTGCCAGCGCCCTTTCTTCGAGAAATTCTGCCAGTACACTGTCCCTGGTGGATCCTTCACCGGCCACTGCCAGGCTGAAACGGGCCTGGGTAGGAAAATTTTTGCGTGCAATTGCCAGCGCGAGGAGTCCGCTGGCACTGCCGGGTTGGTCCAGGAACAGGATGTTATAGACCTTGGGAATTTTGGCCACGCCGCGCACCGCGAACACAGTCTGGTCGCAAATATTCTTGGCCTGGTCAGCCACGCGCTTGACCATGTTGAATACGATGAACAAGGTCAGGCTGGTCCGGGTATTCACACCGGCTTCGCCACTGAACAAATGTTCGTAGATGGCATCCATTTTTTGTTCGACCCGTTTAGCCATGTGCATCAGCACCTTGGCCTGCTCTGCATTATCATTTCGAAATGCCAGGCGGGAATCATGCAGAACCTGAAAAGAGTCGTCGGTCAATGCATCTATTTCAGCAATGATATGGCCTGATAAAACTTGCTGAAGCTGCAACGCTTCGCGACTGATTGTTACCGCATAATCTCCGATGCGTTCCAGCGCTACGTTGACGCGTATGGTTGCAGCAATTTCACGCAAATGCCCTGCACCGGGTAAATGCCGGGCAATAAAGGCATGACACATACGATCGCAAGCGCGGGATTTCCGATTGATGGGGTTGTCAGCCAGCACTGTGGCATAGGCGAGGTCTTCATCCCGCAGCAACAAAGCCTGCTTGGCATGCCGCAAAGCTTGCTCTACATCGCTGCCCAAATCCCAGACCCAATCGCGAATGGCTTCCAGGTCCGCTGCCAGACGTTGTTCAAAATGACTCATGCTCGGTCCCGCCTGAGTGTGGCAAAGGTTTAATTAGGCTGCAGGGCAACTGGTTGGACTGATGGGTGCGTAGCCCTTTTCCATAATGATGCACTGTGCGAAATCGCTCTTGATCCATGCCAGGAAAGCTGCCACTGCGCCTGTTGGCTCGCCATTGGTGTACATCAATAACGAACGTGCGATCGGATAAGTGCCGTTGCTGGCTGTCTCGACTGAAGGGTTGACGCATGCCTCACCCTCCTGGTAATTGATGCAGGCCATTTTAACGTGTTCATTGGCGTAAGCGAGGCCGCTGTATCCGATTGCACAGGGTGTATTTTCTACCAGATCAACTACATCTTTGGAACCGTGCATATCACGGGTGCCCAGGCGGAAATCACCATTACCCAGCACCGCTTCGCGGAAGAAAATGTAAGTACCGGAATTGTTCTGTCGACTGACCACGACAATGCTTTGATCGGAACATCCGGGCACTTCTACGCCCAGATCTGTCCATTTTACGGCGCTTCCGCCATCGCCATAAATGGCGGCGAGTTCGGCAATGCTCAATTCATTGACAGGGTTGTTGGGATGCAAAAAAACCGCCAGGGCATCGTATCCGACGATGTGCTCCACCGGGTTACGCCCCTGTGCACGAGCCTGCTCCAATTCTTCAGGTTTCATTTCACGACTGGAATTGGCAATATCTACGGTACCATTGATCATAGCCGCAATTCCGGTACCACTGCCGCCCCCGCTGACTGCCACCACTACGCTGGGATCGATGGCCTGATAGGCTTCTGCCCAGGCCTGAGCCACATTAACCAGGGTGTCTGAGCCCTTGTTCTGTATCAATTGCCGTTGCTCACCACCACCGCAGGCGATTAAAGCCAGGGCCACAGCAGAGATCAGGAAGAGGCGAAAAACGGACATTAATTACTCCCGGCAAAGCAGCTTTATTAACCGTCGTCAAGGTACAGGGAGATTATGACAGTATTGTTGCAACAGAGCTGTAGGAGCCTGCAAAAAGACCCTAACGAAGACGAATCAAAGCCAGCACCTGTTGCAGGAACTCAGCGCTGCTCTGGCGAGGCAGATTACCGTTGCGACAGGCGGATTCGCCGAATTTGATTGGCTTGGCCTGCCGCTTTGGTCCAGGAACGTGAAGCAGGGCGGGTACTGGGTCTGCCGTGTGTTTGCCAGTGTTGCTGTCGGTGCAGTGGTCAGCCGCACAGGCGATGATGATGTCTTGTTGCAGCAAGGGTGCCAAGGCCGCATCGAAACGCTGCAACACTTCCATTTTGGCCAGCGGCTGGCGGTCGTGGGCGCACAGGTCCGGTGCTTTCAAATGCACAAAAACCACGTCATGCATGGGCAAAGCAGCCATCGCGCTTGCGATCTTGGCTTCAATATGGGTGTCGCGTTTGGCATTGAAACGAGCATCCCGGATGATTTCGAAACCGAACAGGCTGCCCAAACCACGCACCGTATTGCAGCCTGCAACCACAACTGCCCGCAGACCAGCCTGTGAAATCACATTGCCTAAGTCCAGGGGCTCGCCGGCACCTCGGGTGATCAGCGCGTTGGCTGGTAACTTGCCCTGGCCGATTCGCCGCCGATTCAGCTCATGGTGCTGCAGTACAAGCTGAGTTGTTTCAAGGTAACGGTTGAGCACATCCGCCGTCTTCTGGGCTGCCGGCCGCGCCGCCAGGCTGCGCAACAAGGGTGTTGGCAGAGCGTCATCACCCGGATCGGTATCACTGATGTACGCATCCAGACCTTCACCAGACAGGACCAGCAGAACGCGGTGTTGATCCGTGGCGCGCAATTGGATAGTCACCTGGCCAGCTTGCGGGATGGCGGGTTGCGGGATGGCTGCGAGGATTTCCAGCAACTGCGGTACATCTTTTTCTATGCGGCCGGCACGCCGGTCAATCACCAGCAGCTTGCCATCGACTTGCTCTACCGAGGCGAAATTCGCCCGCATGGCTACCTCGCCCTGCTGCAGATTGAAGCCAGCACCAGCGGCCTCAACCGGGCCACGCCGCAACAGACTGGCGTATTGAGGCTGCATCCCCATCAGCATGCCGGTACCCGAGTCAGTATGTGGAATTACTCCGGGTGCAAGGGGATCAATCTGTCCATACCAACCGGCCGAAGCCAGCCGGTCCAGATTGGGCGTGAAAGCGGCTTCCAGAGGTGTTTTGCCCTGCAATTGAGGCACTGGTAAATCACCCAGGCCATCCACAATCAATATCACCGCTTTGCGAGACACTCTTGGCACCGGACTACAGAGCACGTTTGCCGAGCGCCGAATGAGCAGTCCGGGGCGGCGCCTGCTGAACCCA
>JANOGQ010000280.1:0-2018 GCA_031406105.1 Lysobacterales bacterium
CTTAACGCCAATTTACGCTTGTGATGGCATAATTACAGACTGCTGACAGGTATTCTTTTATTGACTATGCGGCTTATCAGACAAGCAACACTGAGCTGGCGTGATCTGGGCTTCTTCGCCATAGCCTTGCTCATACACAGCGCTCTGCTGCTGTTGCCCATCAAAGCCTGGCAGACTCACCAGGCAGCCAGCGAACGCCGCAGCGAACTGCTCCAGGTTCACCTTCAGCCTGCTGCCAAAATGCCTGCCAGCACCATTGTGCCGGCGCAAGAGATTCAGGCTCTGGCTGAGGACCTGGCACCGCCACATCCGGATCAGAAAAAATCTGCTGCCGATTACATCCTGGCAGAGATACCACTTCCTGCAGACAAGCGGGTGCCAGACGATCAACTGGCCAGCGATGCTTTAGCCAGTCAAAATTTGAACACGCAGCAATTAAGACTATGGGCGGAACAGGCCGATGGCCTTGCTCCGCCACAACAAGCCAGCCTGGCCCTGGGTGCTGCAAAGTCGTACCGGCCACCCGACAACTGGAACCGCAACTCTGGCACCGCTTTTTTTTCCAGCTTCGACGATCGCTCACATGAGGTGGCATTGCCGGCAGATGCAAGCGTTGTGGATCGCTGGCAGGCCGCTGATGGCAGCCACCAGGTGATGGTTCAATTGCCCAATGGCGATTCGCTCTGCGGACGGGCCGCTGCCTACAATCCCATGCAAGCTCTGGTGGAACCCGTCATGATGTTCAGCTCTTGTGGCAGCACACCCACGTTTACAATGCCGGAGCGTTACAACCAAGGGCGTTAATCGACAGCAGTTGACGGGTTGCTTCACCAACTGCAGTTGCGTGGCGAATCTGACCAAAACCTGAGTATGACCGCATTCTGCGAAGTGCTTTCAATCCCTTGAATTTCACTGCGCGTGCTCTGCAGGCCTCATCAAACCTGGCTATTCCGTATTCAGATGTGTCTGGCACAAAATCTGCATTATTCAGGTGACTTCACACGCTCAGGCAAGGAGAGTTTTTCATGGGCAGCGGATCATGCGGCAATGTACTGGCAGCATTGGCCAGTTTTTTCATTCCCGGTCTGGGACAGCTTCTGCAAGGCCGCTGGATACTGGCTGGCTTCATGTTCATTCTCACCGCCTTGCTCTGGCTGATCCTGCTGGGCTGGATCATTCACCTGTGGTCCATTATTGATGCAGCACTTTACAAACCTGAAGTTGACAGAGAATCGCACTATTACCGGCGGGCTTATTGAAGCACTCCCTGCAACACAGCTGACGGCCCGAAATTTGCTTCCCGGAATTCACGCAGGCAACATGCAACAAACCGTTGTGGAGAGCCTGCTTGAATTCCCCTACCCCTATTGAGATTCGACCTGCGCTTGCAGCGGATTGTGCGTTGATCCTGCGATTCATCATCGCCCTGGCCGAATATGAAAAGCTCGCAGACCAGGTCGTAGCCACTGAAGCCCAATTGCATGAAACCCTGTTTGGTGAGGCCGCAACTGCAGAGGTTCTGATTGCCGAATGGCAGCAACAAGCAGCTGGCTTTGCCCTGTTTTTCCCCAATTACTCAACTTTCCTGGCGCGGCCTGGAATCTACCTGGAAGATCTGTTTGTTTTTCCGGAGTTTCGCGGACGCGGCCTTGGCAAAGCTTTGCTGGCCAGCTTGGCGGCATTAACGGCAGAGCGCAAGGGAGGCCGGCTGGACTGGTCAGTACTGGACTGGAATCAGCCCTCCATCGATTTTTATCGCAGCATCGGCGCCCGGCCTCTGGATGAATGGACCCAATTCCGCCTGGAGGGTGAATCCTTGCAGGATCTGGCGCGAACAGCCTGAGCCCGAACCTGAGCCCGAACGTCAAAACCGCACACTGGCTGAAACCTCAAGGAGGACAAAATCATGTTCTATAAGCCCATGCTCCTGCCACTATTGGCACAGGTATTTCTGACTTTCATAGTTTGGGGCTGGCTCTATGTCACCCGGCTACGCGAAATGAAGCTCAAGCAAATCC
>JANOGQ010000301.1:0-3272 GCA_031406105.1 Lysobacterales bacterium
TAAGAGCGTAGCATTACTTTTCAACTTCAACAAGCCAAACATGCTCTTAAGAGCAGATAAAGTGACTTAGAGCGCTCTTAAGAGCAAATACTCATCTTCTTATTCTCGCTAAAGCGGTTTTGGCGGGGCAAAGCCTTCCCCGTGGCTTCAATATTCAATATTTCAATATTTTTTTTCAATATTTTTTGGGGTCAGAGTAAAAACTCGGTGGGGGTGGGGCCTTGCGTTTTGGATCTCGCTAGAGGTGATGCAGCCGCTGCTCGGTCAGTTGTTCGGCTTCTTTCCGAAAGCGCTCGCTGCCCAGAACCAGGCCTGTGTTGATGGATTGGCGGAGTGATGGGGCCAGAGTCAAATGCAAGAGTGAAGGGAAGGCTATATGGTTTGAACCGAAACGAGCTGCTCGCATTGGTCCTTCATAGCAGCAATCAGTGCACGCCATGTCTTTTGCCTCGTGTTTGGCGAACTTCACGCAGAAGGAAATGACTCACTGGGTGAGACGACTCTGGCACTTGACTCTGACCCCATCACTGCTGGATTTTATGTTCAGGAGAAGGTGAGACCGGGTACCGGTCGAGAAGCTGGCCTGGGCCATGAACGGTATGCCGCGGGCGCAGGGATGCGCAGGAGCGGCCATGGCGCGCTTGGCGGCGTTGGTGCTGAGACCACGCCTCAATCTCACCCGCTTTCATGGGATCTTCGCGCCTAACTTCAAACACCGCCACAAGAATGTGCCACAGCGAGTGCGGGGCAGGGTGAATGATGCTAAGCCATTGGCGCCGATGAACTGGCCGCTCCCGCACTTCCCTGTGCTCCGCGGCACCTGGACTCCTGTCCAATGGGCGCAGCGCCTCAAGCGGGTGTTGGCGATTGACATTGAGAAGTGTCCTGACTGCGGTGGGAAACTGCGGATCATCGCCTGCATCGAGGACCCGCAGTTAATCGTAAAGATCCTGGCGTATGTGTGCAGCCACGAAGCGGTAACGGTACAAGCCGTCGCGCGCGGCCCTCCCGGCGCGGCGATTGTGGCTTGATCAGGCCTGAGTTTGGGTTATGGGCCCAAGGGGCGAGCTCGAACGAAGGTACGCAAAAACCAAAGCTGCAGCGAAAACAAGCCAGCAGAGCGTGCAAACACACCTCTGGAAAAGCTCACGAGGAGCGATTGGGTCCTGAATTTGCGGAATTTCCAGGCTCGGATACTTTCAAATTTCTCAGCGGGTGTTGTCATTCGGGGTCAAATCGGGTTCGAGCCATTCGTGACGTGCAGCTACGGAAAGAAGCCGCTCGCGTGAGTAGAACGACAATGGCCAATCCTTGTGTGCGAGTGGCGACTGTAACAAGAGCGCGAGTGAACTCGGCAACGACTCGCCGCTGTGAGCTAACATGTGCGCAGCGATGCCGTGCAGGAAAAGGCGAGTCATCGTCTCGTGGTAGCCGCTGTTGTCGGTGTTGGCTGTCCCGACGGCTTCGTTGTAGGCTCGGATGCGCTGGCGAACGATGGAGAGCGCGTCGTCCGGTGAATGATGGGTCAGATACCAAAGGCCGACGACGAGATGGGAATGATGTGTCCAAAGCGGCTTGGGAAGACTGCGCGCCTCGAACTCGCGGATGAATGATTCGATGTCCTGTGCGGTGGCAAACATGAGCGTTCATTGTGGGACGCGGGTAGCGAGTCCAACAGTAAGTTATACGGATGCGTCGCGTGAAAAACCGAATTCAGGGTTTTCAACGGAATACAGTGTTGATTGATTTCCTGGCATCCGGGCCAGCTTACACCTTTCGACCACCTTTAGGCGGTCAGGGAAGTTCCATGCTGCAGACCCCAAATGTCCGTTATTGGGAAAAGCGGTCTGTAGAATTACGCTTGTTAGTACACTGCCATCTGGGAAACACTGTAAGTTCTGCATCGACGGCGCTGTTGCCGGATTGCCGGGCCTGCCGTTGGGTTTGTCCAGAAAAAACCAGTCAACCAGGGCACTGATCTGCTGTACCCATACGGGTAACGGAATGGCTGGTATTGTTCCGGGTTCAAGGATTGGCAAAAAACACCGTTGTAGTCGGCAATTCATGTAGTTATGAGCGCGAAAAATTGACAAATTTGCACGCCGTTTTCAAATGAACGATGGGTGTAAACGACTGTTTGGTACTTTGATTTGCCCCGATGAGGATAATTTCGCTATCAACGTCGACACTGCAGCCGGCTGCGAATGGGGCCTGATGGAGGCGGTCGACTGGGTCAGTTTCCTTAGTAATGCCACCGGAAATGGAGAGGAAACGGCCATGGGCCTGGTCGATACCAATCTCAGTGAGATGGCTCGCACCAGCAACATTAGGCTGGTCTCGACTGAGAGTGGGTTGCCGGTCTTCGATGTCCAGATTGAGCAGCAGGGCTTCCTGGAGTACGAACCCTTCGATGGTTCGCTCCCGGTGGGCTGGTTGTTCGACCCAACGCCTGCGTTTTCCGTCGCCGGTGGTCAGCTCAAGGCCGCCCTGTCGGGTGGTGGCGTGGGCCGTGCGATTCACCAGAATCCATTGGGCACCTGCCGCGATTGTAAAATCGAATCCGCGATGAAAGTGACCTCGGTGTCCAGTGAGAGCCAGGAAGTGGTGACGCTGGTGGGCTGGTATGCCAGTGACGACGAATTCATTGGCCTTGGCATGGATGAATTCACCAATACCTGGACGCTCTACCAGGTTTCTGGGGGCGCAACTGTCGCATCCAACTCGGTCAACGTGCCCCAGATATTGCCGAATCAGGTTTATGCCGTTTCCATCCGATACGATGGAACCATGTTTCGCGGATTTGTTGATGGAGCCGAGGTTGTTTCGGTTAATCAGAAAGCTGGTTCGGATCCGTGGGGATACGCAGGGTTCATGGTCAATGCCAGCAATGCGCAGTTCCCTGATCTCCGCGTTACCGGAATCTTTGAGCCTCTTATCCCGGACATTGAGAATCCCGACATCATCCTGAGCGACTCATTCGAGGACCTTCAGCCTGCTGTGGCTTCGTTAAATTGCACTCAACAGTAATTTTGAATTCTTCACTTCAGGTTAAGGGGTAGGGTAAAGTGGTGTCGGCCGATGGCCCAAGAGACCCAGGCCAATATGGCTACCCCAATATTACTAACAATTAACCCGCACAGCTGACTGAACGATGCCGCTATTCCATATTATCGTGCTGGCCCTGATTCAAGGGCTGACCGAATTCCTGCCGGTTTCCAGTTCTGCCCACCTGATTCTCGCTGGCCAGTTGATGGGCTGGGAAGACCAGGGCC
>JANOGQ010000335.1:0-13705 GCA_031406105.1 Lysobacterales bacterium
CATCCCCGTCCGGAGTGCAGTCCAGAGTGGCTTCCTTGGTTTCGTCGAATTCTGCCTGCCGCTGCCTGCCCGCCGGCGTCACCAATTGCTGGTTCGCGCGACGCTGATAATTTTCCATATCCGCGACCAGCTCGCGGGTGCTTCGCTGTGCGTTCTCCGGTTCGGCGAGCAACGCCTGAAGGTAGTCATAGCCCTCCACCGAGCATCCGGTTCGCGCGCAAACGAGGTCGGCAATCCGCCAGCGTGGATCATCAAACGCAACCAGAACGGTTACCCAGACTCCGTCGAGCGGCACGGGATTGTCGGCCCGAACCGGGTCCGGCACCGCGCACAAAGCGATGAGAACCAGTACCGCCAATCTGCCCGGCAGGGCTCGGAACAGGCCTGGAATGCCACTGTATTGTTTGTCATTCATCCCGCTAACCGCCTCAGGAAAAAACATGAATTACGATACACCTACTTATCAACTTTGGCTTGCTTCATTTCACAGGAATGGCGGGTAAGTTCAGCCAGTCCCTGGGGCGCAGGTAGTTCTCGTAGAGGTCCGCTTCCGCACTTCCTGGCTGCGGTTGCCAGTCGTATTCCCAGCGCACCAGAGGTGGCAGGGACATCAATATCGATTCGGTACGGCCACCCGATTGCAGGCCGAACAGGGTTCCGCGGTCATACACCAGGTTGAACTCCACATAACGACCGCGCCGGTATAGCTGGAACTGCCTTTGTGCCTCGCTGAAGGGGGTATTTTTGCGGGCCCGCACAATAGGCTGGTAGGCATCGATATAGGAATCACCCACAGCGCGGAGAAATTCGAAACTGCGTTCGAACCCCCACTCGTTCAGGTCATCGAAAAACAGACCGCCCACACCGCGGGTTTCAGCGCGGTGTTTCAGATAGAAATAACGGTCACACCATTCTTTGTAACGGGGGTAAACCTCAGCGCCAAAGGGATCGCAGGCCTGCTTCGCGGTACGGTGCCAGGCCAGCACATCTTCCAGCACGGCATAGTAAGGGGTCAGGTCATAGCCGCCGCCAAACCACCAGACGGGAGACTCGCCCTCCTTTTCTGCCATGAAGAAACGTACATTGGCGTGGCTGGTGGGAACGTGTGGATTGTGCGGATGAATCACCAATGAAACACCCAATGCCTCGAAACTGCGCCCAGCCAGTTCGGGCCGCCCGGCTGTGGCAGAAGGGGGCAAGGCCTCACCGCGCACGTGCGAAAAATTCACTCCCGCTTGCTCGAATACCGCTCCGTTTCGCAGAACGCGGCTTTCGCCGCCACCGCGCAAGCCCATGCTGCCAACGGGTTCCGAGCCGCGGTCCCAGGCATCGAGCCGAAAGTCCGCCTGACCATCCTCTAGGGCCAGGCGAGTGCAGATCCGCTGCTGCAAGCCCAACAAGTAGTTTTTGACACTGGCCAGATCTACTGTCGAATCCGCGGCAGAATGATGCTCTGAATGGCCACTCGAATGGCCGCGTTCACCAGGGGGTTGTCCGTCAATCGGGTCAGTCATTGTTAAATACCCTTTCCGTTCCATGTCGCTTGTCGCGAGCAACGCTCGCTCCATGCAGGAGGTAGCGAAGCTGCCGACATTTTTAGAATATCCAACTTCAACCCGCGCGTATCAATTCGCCAGTGACCAGATCGCGAATTTCGCTGGGCTGGTCGCGCACGCCCAGTTCGCCCTCAACGATACCGGCTAAACCCTCGGGAAAATAGCTGGAGACTTCCTGCTGGCTTCTTGGGGCTGCCTGGCCGCTGAGATTGGCGCTGGTGGAAACGATGGCACCACCAAACAGGCCGCAAAGTTCGCGGCAAACTGCATGATCCGTTACGCGCAAGGCAATCGATGGATGCTTGCCAGCCAACCAGTCCGGCACGTTTGCAGCGCGTGGAAACAGCCAGCTTACTGGTCCAGGCCAGGTGAGCTGCGCACGCTCCAGCAAGTGCTCCGGCACGGCGCTGATGAATGGTGCGAATCGCTGAAAATCGTCGGCGATCAGAATCAATCCGGCATCTGGTGAGCGTTGTTTGAGAGCCAGTAAATGGCGCACAGCCTGTTCATTGGCCGGATCACAGCCCAGGCCATAAACGGCTTCGGTGGGATAGGCAATCACGTTACCGGAACGTAATTCCTGAGCGGCTTGCCGGGCATGCAGCATGTTTAAAGCAGACATGACTTGGGCAGGCGTGACCTGAGCAGACGGGGCTATTCGGCCGCCGCTGCAGGTGAAGTGGCTTTGATCGTTGCTTTCTTCCCAGCCGTTTTCCTTTTGACCTTTTTCTTGGCCTTTTTCCCGGCCTTCTTTTTAGTAGCCTTCTTTTTGGCTGGTGCTTTTTCAGCCTTTACTTTCTTGCTGGCAGCCTTCTTGGCACCGCGGCGTGGTTTCTTGTCTGGCGCTGCAGCCAGTAACTCTTCACATTCGGCCAGGCTCATGCTGGCTGCTTCGCGCTCCTTGGGAATGCGTGCATTCTTATTACCGTCGGTGATGAATGGCCCCCAGCGGCCTTTGACGATTTGCACATCAGAGCCTTCCCAGGTGTGCAGGATCTTGTCCAGATCAGCCTGCTTCTTGGCGGCAATCAGTTGCAGCGCCTGCTCCAGCGTGACCTCATGCGGATCGACATCTTTCAGCGAGACAAACTTGCTGCCGAAACGGATATACGGCCCAAATCGGCCGATACTGGCCGCGATTTTTTCACCTTCTTCGGTTTCGCCCAGGTCGCGGGGTAACTTGAACAGCTCCAGCGCCTCTTCCAGGGTAATGGTTTCCAGACGTTGCCCGGGCCGCAAGCCCGCGAACTCCGGCTTCTCTTCCTCTTCCACCGTGCCGATCTGGGCATGTGGACCAAACCTGCCCAGCCGCACCGATACTTCGCGGCCGGATTTGGGATCGATTCCCAGAATGCGATTCAGCTTGGCGTCCAGACGGCTGACGCTTTCTTCCTTGTCCCTGACCCTGGCAATAAAAGGCTTCCAGAATTCGTGCAGGGGAGGAATCCAGTCTTCCTCGCCACGGGAAATGGCGTCCAGCCGGTCTTCCATGCGGGCGGTGAATTCGTAGTCCACGTAAGGTTCGAAATGTTGCTCCAGAAAGCGTGCCACCACGCGGCCAGTATCGGTGGGCGTAAAACGCCGGCTCTCCAGCTCTACATATTTTCGCCGCACCAGGGTCTGAATGATGCTGGCGTAGGTGGATGGCCGGCCTATGCCATACTCTTCCAGCGCCTTGACCAGGCTGGCTTCCGAGAAGCGCGGCGGCGGCTCAGTGAAATGCTGTTCCGCACGGATGTCGCGCACTGTAACCACATCGCCTTCATTGATGTCTGGCAGGCTGGATTCCGGCGCCTGCTCATCATCCGATGTGGATTCCTCATAAACTGCCAGGAAACCCGGAAAAGTAATGACCGAACCATTGGCGCGAAAAGTGGCGTCACCAGCGCAATCAAATTCCACCTGCACCGTGTCGATCAGCGCGTTGCTCATCTGGCAGGCCATGGAACGCTTCCAGATCAACTCATAAAGCCGGAACTGGTCCTCCGACAGCAATGCCTTCACATGTTCCGGCCGCAATTCGGCCGAAGTAGGACGGATGGCCTCATGTGCCTCCTGGGCATTCTTGGCCTTGGTTTTATAAAACAGAGGCTTTTCCGGCAGATAATCCTTGCCATAAATAGTGCCGATCTGCTGGCGCAAATCGGCCAGCGCATCATTGGACAAATGCACCGAATCGGTACGCATGTATGAAATCAGACCCTGGCTGACACCTTTGATGCTCACCCCTTCATACAGCGACTGCGCCGTGCGCATGGTGCGCTGCGCCGAAAAGCGTAACTTGCGCGCGGCATCCTGCTGCAGAGTAGAGGTAATAAACGGCGGCGCTGGTTTGCGTTGCCGCTGTTTGCGCACCACGCGATCGGCCCGCAGCTTACCGCCGGCGGCAGCCATCAAGCGTTGACGCACACTGATGGCCTGCTCAGTATTGTTGATATCAAACTGCTGCAGTTTTTCGTTCTGCAATGCTACAAGACGGGCGATGAAATCACGCTGGCGGTGATTCATGTCTGCTTCGATTGACCAGTATTCCTGAGTGATAAAAGCTTCGATTTCGCGCTGACGCTCTACAATCAGGCGCAAAGCCGGGCTTTGCACCCTGCCAGCAGATAATCCCGGCTGAATCTTTTTCCACAACAAGGGCGACAGGCTGAAGCCCACCAGATGGTCCAGTGCACGGCGGGCCTGTTGGGCATTGATCAGGGGCATGGAAAGCTCACGCGGATTATCCACCGCTTCGCGTATGGCCTTCTCGGTGATTTCCGAAAACTCTACCCGCTTGAAGGGAATTTTTTCGGTCAGCCCGATCCCCTTGAGTATCTCGTACAAATGCCAGGAAATGGCTTCGCCTTCTCTGTCCAAGTCAGTGGCGAGGTAGACCATTTCGGCCTTTTTGGCAGCGCGGGTAATGTTGTTGACGTGCTTCTCGCTGCCTTCACTCAACTCATAAGTCATGGCGAAGTCATTGTCCGGATCCACTGCACCGTCTTTTGAAGGCAGATCCCGCACATGGCCATACGAAGCCAATACCTCGAAGTCCTCTCCGAGATAACGCTTGATGGTGGCAGCCTTGGCAGGCGATTCTACGATCAGCAGCTTGATGACATTCTCCTACTTGTTGGTCTTCTTTCCGTACATATGACTTCAGGCCAATCGGCATCACGCCGCATGCTGACGATGGCTATGCGACCTTTGGTATTCAACGATGGAATACTGCGATTAGCCAGAACACTTGTTTATTCGGGCTTGTAAACTCTATTTGGATTGCGGCAACAATATTCCAGACAGGGTTAACAGGCCTTAATGTCGATAGTCCTGTAGTGTGTCAAACATCAAATCTTCCATCCAGGCGTAATTGGCTTCCTGGCCGGGCTGATTGAACAGCACCATCAAAACCACCCACTTGACGTCTTCCAGCGTGATTTCATCGCTTTCCAAAGCCATCAGCCGGTCTATCAGCAATTCGCGCCGTTGTGCGTCCAGAATGCCCACGTTGGACAGGTAATATACAAAATCGCGGCAATCAACATCCAATTTGTCCATTTCAGACTCAATGAACACGCGCACTGGTTGTTCGGTACGAACCACGAAGTCCGGCTGATACCGTTGCTCTGCCAGGCCATCCAGCCATTCGAAGGCCTTATCGATCTCCCCATTGGAGAATCCGGCGAGATGCAGGTTCTCTTCCATACTCTCCCGGTCCGGTTCATCATCGGGCTCATCGTAAAAATAATTCTCGAACAGGTACATCAGTACATCGAGTACGTTCTCTTTCATTCAAAGACCTCTAGTTTTTCGGCTGAATGCGCCACCGGGGTGCGCTTCAACTCGTCCTCTCAGCTCCAGCATAAGCAGCATGGCCGACACAGCCTTCGCAGTCAATCCACTGGATGCAATCAATGTATCCACAGGCAGCGGATCGTGACCCAGGCATGACCACAGGCGCCGATACTCAGCATCGTATTCGGCATCATCTTCCAGTTTATGCCTAAGCGCAGAATTGGCGGGCTTTTCTGTGGCGTGCTGCTGGATTTGGTGCTGCAGCGAGCGCGCCAACTGCCCGGCCAGGGGCGCCAGCTCTTGCAGGATTTCGGCGTCGGTTTCCACCAGCCGCGCTCCTTCCCGGATCAGGCGATGGCAACCTTTCGACATGGGATTGTGGATGGAGCCGGGCAGCGCAAATACCTCACGACCTTGTTCTGCCGCCAGCCTGGCGGTGATCAGTGAACCGCTGTTGAGCGCCGCCTCGATAACCAGCACACCCAGGCTGAGGCCGGAAATGATCCGGTTGCGCGATGGAAAATGCTCGCGTTTTGCACTGGTGCCAGGTGGAAATTCAGAAACCAGTGCACCCTGCTGGCGGATGTCTTCAGCCAGGGAACGATTACTGGCCGGGTATATGCGATCCACACCACTACCCATTACTGCGACTGTCTTTGCCCCGGCATCCAGCGCTGCGCGGTGTGCTGTGGCATCAATGCCCATGGCAAGACCGCTGGTTATGGTAAAGCCCTGGCGGGCCAGGGTTCCGGCAAAATCACGGGCGTTTTCCACGCCGCCGGCGGTGGGATTTCGGCTGCCGATGACCGCCACTTGTGGCTGCCACAGCGCATCAACATCGCCAGCGACAAACAAGGCCGCCGGAGCGATTGCAATTTCGGTCAGCAGGGCCGGGTAACGATCGTCATCAAAGGGAATCAGCGCATGGCCATCCTGCGCCAACCACTCCTCATCCTGCTGCAACTGGGGCAGATCGGGATGTTGCAATGCGCGGACAATATCCTCGGCAAGGCCTGCCTGCCGTAGCTGGGCGGCGGGAGCGCTGATCAGCTGGTCAATCGAACCGAAAGACCGAACCAGGCCGGCCAGTTTTTGCCCCCCCAGGCGGGGAGCACGAATTGCAATTAACCAGTTCCGCTGCTTCGTGTCAGCAACCCCCTTGACCCGCTGAATATAAATACCCCTGTTTCAGGGCATGTAAACGCCATTTGCATCGTCAAATGGCGTTGAACTGGCCCTCGCTTCAGGAACGCTCGCTGGGGTGACGCAGTTCGTCAAAAGACCGCACCAGGTTATCGCCGTCCAGCACCATGGCATAACTGACATCACCAAAAGTCCGGAAGACCATCACCAGAGCATGAAACTGATCCGGCAGCTGTACTTCGGAATTTTTATCAAAGCTGCCGTGACGGAAACCCACGCGGTCATCGACCCTGATCCCCGGACGAAATACCGAGAACACGTGGCCCGATTCCAGACCCTGGTTGGAGCCACCGCTCAAGGCCACTATCTGGAAATGACCCACACCATAAAGTGCGTCCTTGGTAGACAGAATGCGCAGGCCTGCAGGCACTGTATTCATGGCATGTGGCTGGAAGACTGCGTCATAACCCCGACTGTCCAGCGGCAGTATGAAGTCTCCCGCCCTGACTTCTGAACGATCTCTCACTATATCCAGGGTGGAAATATCCCCGCTCTGCACGACCCGCACACGGCTGACTTCGACCAACTCGTAACCCACGGGGTTCGTGGGGCGCTTGTTCCAGGGGGGCGTCTCGTTCCACAGGGTTTCATTTTGGTTCTTGACGTTAGGAACCTGCTTCCAGCTTTCCCGCGGCAATACGCGCCTCACACCATCGTGCTTGGTCTGATCGTAAATGCTGTACAAGCGGGCTACAACAAACTCGTCGCCCACACGGGCATTCAGATTGCGCGCATAGGTCTGGTCTGTGTGAGTGGCTGTAATCCGATCGACTTCATTGGCGACGATGTAGGGCAGGCCGTCAAATTCGCTGGGGGAAAGTACCCGCACATCGCGCAGGAAAGGTTCCAGCCGTTCCAGTGGTATGGCATTGATGGCTGCGCCCCGGTCCACTACGCGAATGGCAGGAGACAACTTTGTAGTGTCTGCGCGGTTGAGTCGCAGTTGCGGAACTCCATCGACGTAAACCAGCGACAGCTCGTCACCTGGAAAAATCAGATGGGGATTTTCTATCTGCGGATTTGCATGCCAGATCGCTGGCCACTGCCAGGGATGATCGAGGAATTTCCCCGAGATATCCCACAGGGTGTCGCCTTTCACAACAACATAACGATCGGGGTGGTCGGAGCGTACAGACACATCCTGTGCCAGCACAACACCGGTTAAAATAGCAGTGAACAAGCACAGCATAATTTTTCTGATCACGTTCCTTCCTCGCTTGTAGGCATCCAGCCATCTAGTAAGATGCGGTCAGTCATTTAGGTGGCGAACATAGCCCCCCACTGGGTATCATAAAGAAACTCGGCAGAAACTTCATCTAAATTATTTCATGCACGCGTAAATATATGGCCACACTAGAAATTCTGGAATTTCCCGACCCCCGGCTGCGCACCATTGCCAAGGCCGTAAACGAATTCGGTCCGGCGCTGCAGCAAAGGGTTCAGGACATGATCGAAACCATGTACGCCGAAAATGGCATTGGCCTGGCAGCCACCCAGGTCAATGTACATGAACAGTTGCTGGTGCTGGATGTCAGCGACAGTCGTGACCAACTGAAAGTCTATGTTAACCCGGTAATTCTCGGCAGCAGCGGTGAGCAGAATTGTGAGGAAGGTTGCCTCTCGGTGCCCGGTATCTATGCCGAGGTCAAACGCGCCGAAACCATCCGTGTGCGTGCGCAGGATGTCCGCGGGCAAACTTTTGAAGAAGACCTGGGCGGCCTGCATTCGATCTGCCTGCAGCATGAAATGGATCATCTGCAAGGCAAACTGTTTGTGGATTACCTGTCCCCTTTAAAGCGCCAGATGGTGCGTAAAAAGCTGGAAAAGCAGAAGAAGCAGACCGACAAGAAGCCTGTGGCCGTGCTGTGACGGTGCGCCAGGCCAGCAATCTGTGATGATCCACCTTGAGCAACCGCTTTCAATGCCTGCTTTGGGTGCCTGCGCTGAGTGCCGACTTTGAGTGCCAACTTTGACTGACGGAGCCCCGCTGCGCATCATTTTTGCGGGCACTCCCGATTTTGCTGTTGTGCCACTCCGGGCTCTGGCCAGAAAGGGCTTTCTGCCCATAGCCGCAATGAGCCAACCTGATCGGCGTGCCGGTCGCGGCCTCAAACTTCAAGCCAGTCCGGTCAAACAGGCTGCTGAGCAACTCGGCATCCCGCTACATCAACCTGCAAGCCTGAAAACTTCTGAATTCCTGCATTGGCTGAATGCTTTGCATGCCGACCTGATGATCGTGGTGGCCTATGGTTTGATCCTGCCGCAGGCCGTTCTGGATGCACCTCGATTCGGCTGCTGGAACATCCATGCCTCCCTGTTGCCACGCTGGCGTGGTGCGGCACCCATCCAGCGCGCCATTGAGGCGGGTGATAGCCACAGCGGTATCTGCATCATGCAGATGGACGCCGGTCTGGATACTGGCGCTGTGTTGGCACGGGAAAGCTGTGCCCTGGCTATGGATGAAACTGCTGGTTCATTGCACGACAAGCTCGCTGAACTGGGTGCCAATAGTCTGATCCAGTGTCTGCACTCCCTGCAAACCGGGCATCCGCCGGTGGCCGTGCCGCAACCTGGGGCCGGGATCACCTATGCACCTAAGCTCGAAAAAGCAGAAGCAGAAATCAACTGGCAGGAATCGGCCCAACAACTGGAGCGACGGATCCGCGCTTTCAATCCCTGGCCAGTTTGCTGGTGCGATGTGGCCGGTGAGCGCACCCGAATCTGGCAAGCCAGTGCCGAAGGCCTGTCACGGGCGGCTGAGGCTGGCGAAGTGATAGCGTCAAGTGCCAACGGCATTGTGGTCGCTTGTGGATCCGGACAATTGCGCATCACCCAGTTGCAGCGCGCTGGCGGCAAGCCGCAAATGGCGCAGGAATACCTGCAGGGCCGGGGCATGCCTGATCGACTTAGCCCATGATGAAACCTTCAAAAAACCACGAGGGAAACAACAAGGGCAAGGGCAAAGGCAACACCGGGATAGCCAGCAATACGCGGCTGCTGGCCATCAGTGCTCTGGCTGAGGTGCTGGATGAGGGCAAGTTTCTGTCTGAATGCACTGCGCTGAAGGATGACGACAGCAACCGCAACCTGCCGCAGGCTCGGCACCTGGCCTATGGAGTGCTGCGCTGGCTGGTCGCTCTGGCCTGGCTGGAATCGCAGCTGCTCGACAAGCCGCTGAAGGAGAAGGACCGGGACATCAGCCGATTAATCTGGCTGGGAATCTTCCAGCTCTGGCAGGACAGCACACCCGATCACGCCGCCATCAACGAAACCACCGAATGCGCGCGCAGCCTGGGCAAGGCCTGGGCTGTGAACATGATCAATGCCGTGTTACGCCGGTTTCAGCGTGAACAGACCACATTGCTGGAACAACTGTCGAAAACCCCGGAACACCTCGCTCATCCGCCCTGGCTGCTGGCGGCCACAAAAACAGACTGGCCAGAACAATGGCAGAATATTCTTGAGGCCAACAATGCGCCGGCGCCTCTTTGCTTGAGAGTCAACACGCAACGCACAACACGAGAGCAGCTGGTAAGCAGCCTGACTGCGGCTGGATTTAATTGTGAGATCAGCAAATACGCAGCACAAGCATTGATGATCTCTCCTGCTGCTGCAGTGGCGGATTTACCAGGTTTCAAGGAAGGACTTTTTTCAGTCCAGGACGCTGCAGCGCAGCTGGCCGCGGAGCTGCTGGATGTAGAACCCGGTATGCGAATACTCGACGCCTGTGCCGCGCCCGGCGGAAAAACCTGTCACTTACTCGAGCAGATACCCGGCATTGAACTGACCGCGCTGGAGCGTTACGCCAATCGCCTGCAACGAGTGCAGGAAAATCTGCATCGTCTCGGCCTGCAATGTCACCTGGTGGCCGCCGATGCCACCGATAGCAGCCTCTGGTGGGATGGCCAGCCTTATGACCGCATTCTGCTGGATGCCCCCTGCAGCGCGACCGGAGTCATCCGCCGTCATCCGGAGATTCGGCATTTGCGGGACCCTGATCAGGTTCAGGAAGCCATCGCCACGCAATACCAGCTTTTGCAACAACTCTGGCCCTTGCTGGCGGGTGGCGGTAAGCTGCTGTATGCCACGTGCTCGTATTTTCGGGATGAAAATTCACATCAGATCAAGCGATTCATTGCCCATCACTCCGATGCAGAAGAGGCTGTCATCAATGCAACATGGGGCTTTGAGCAAACCCATGGGCGGCAGATTTTACCGGGTGAACACAACATGGACGGCTTTTACTATGCCTGTCTGCGCAAACGCCCTTAGACTGATGGTTGCGGCCAGCCTGTTACTGCTGGTTGCTTGCAAAGAACCCAACGGCAGCTTTGGGTTTAAGGTTAAAAGTCTGGAAACCCGAGTCTCCGGCCAACAACTGAAAGTGTTGCTGGAACAGAAAATCAGCCTCAGCCCGGAGGCACGTGCCGCCCTAACCAATGGCGTACCCCTGCACCTTGAAGTGCGTACCGAACTGGAGACGGACAGCGGCCCGATTTCTGCCGCACGGCGATTTGAAATCCGTTATATGCCCCTCAGCAACCATTACCAGCTCAGTTCAGGCCAGCCTGCCTATGTCAGGACCTTTCCTCGCTTACGTCACGCACTGGCGGACCTGTCTGAAGTGGAACTGAGCATACCCTTGCAGGAGGTCGAAGCAGGAAGTTATCAACTGCAGACCCGCAGCTGGCTGGATAAACGCAAATTGCCCGCACCCATGCGCTTGCCGGCCTGGTTTTCGCCCAACTGGCAGCATGACAGTGGCTGGCAGTCGTGGACCATCAGCATAAGCATGCCAACATGAAGTCGACGCCGGAAAGAAAAGCATTTCGCAGCAACCGCTCCTGGGGGAGCAGATTGTTGCGCTTGCTACCGGCTACGGCCCTGTTGTTTACCCTCTTGATTGCATTGCTGCTGGTCAGCGGTGTGCAACAGAATTTACCGGGCAGCCTGAGCAAATTGCTGGCAGAAGGCTATCTTTGGGTGCTGGTTGTAAGCGCCGTCGCAGTGCTGGTGCTGCTGTGGACCATAGTCAGCCGTTTGCTGACATTGATCCGTCGGGTAAAACGTGAAGAGCCCGGAGCGCGGCTGGCAGCACGCTGGGTGCGTAACTTCCTGGGCTTGTCCATACCACCGGCATTGGTCGTCTATTTCTTTTCTGCCTGGTTCCTGTCCAGCACCATAGACAGCTGGTTTGATGTGCAGGTGGAGCAGGCTTTGGCTGATTCGCTGGAATTGGGGCAACAGTTTCTCGATACCCGCACGCTGGAAGTGCGCAACCAGCTGCGCGAAACCGCCAGTGGTTTGCGCGAACTGCGTGAAGACGGCGACTTGTTGCGTCGTGAATTGGTCGAACGGGTGCGTGCCAGTGGTCCGCTGGAACTGACCGTCATGGGGCCTGATGGAACTCTGCTTGCCACCGCTAACATCAATGCCCTCACGGGACTGCCGGAACGACCCGGTGGTTTTGCGCTGCTGCAGGCGCAGGACCGGGGTGAGTACGCGGCAGCAGAGCCCACTGCCGATGGCGGTCTGCAGATTCGCGTGCTGCATTGGCTACCACCCGAATTTCCTGGCGATACCGCGCGAATTCTCCAGGCCATATACCCCTTGCCACCTGGTATTACCGAGCTGGCCAGTTCCATCGAGCAGGAGTATTTTCGCTACCAGAACGTCAGTTATTTGCGTAACTCGCTGAAGCAGAGTTTCTTGCTGATCCTGTCGCTGGTTCTGCTGCTGACCATATTGCTGGCCATCCTCGCAGCCCTGAATGCCGCGCGGCGCATGGTTGCACCCTTGTCGCGCTTGTCCAAGGCCACGCATGAGGTGGCGAGCGGCGATTTCGGCCAGCGCGTGGAGGCAGGCCAGAAAGACGAGATTGGCTTTCTGGTCAGTTCCTTCAATGACATGACCAATGCACTGCAAAAGGCCAGTCAATCCGCTGAAGAAAGCCGCGCCAGGCTGCAGGAGCAAGGGGATTACCTCGAAGCGGTATTGGGCAACCTTTCCTCTGGCGTACTGACGCTGGACAAGAATGGCGCGATCCTTCGTGCCAATCGCGCCTGTCGTCAGATCCTCGGCATGGCTTCTGAACAATTCTCGGACAATGGCAACCTGGCTGATTGGATCAGGCAAGGAGGCTATCTCAAGCCCCTGGCAGAAGTCATCACTCAACAGAGTCGCAGCGGCCGCACCACCTGGCAGCAGGAGATCCGGCTGCAGCGTGACCATGTTCCACTGGTGTTACTGGCAAGAGGATCGCAGCTGCTGGACCAGGGTCAGGTAGTGGTATTTGACGATGTGACGGTACTCAACCAGGCACAACGCGAGGCTGCCTGGGCTGAGGCTGCCCGGCGCCTGGCCCATGAAGTCAAAAACCCGCTGACGCCGATTCGCCTCGCAGCGGAACGCTTGCAAATGAAGCTGATCAGCAAGCTGGACAGCAGCGATGGTGCGCTGTTGGACAAGGCGGCCAGCACCATCGTGGCGCAGGTTGAAGCACTGCGGACCCTGGTCGATGCTTTTGGGGACTATGCGCGCGAGCCTTTGCTGGCGCGTGAGAATATAGACCTGAACCAGCTGATCAGAGAAGTCGTGGCCCTGTATCAGCAGGGCGATGCCAATACGCAATTTGATCTGCAACTGCATCCAGAGGCAAACCAGCTGAAAGCCGATGCCGGCCGCTTGCGACAGTTGCTGCATAACCTCTTGCGCAACGCACAGGAAGCATCTGGCAGTGGAGATGCGCATATCGCCATTTCCACCAGGGTGCGCGAATTTGAAGGCAACTCCTGGCTGCAATGCGAAATTCGGGATCATGGGAAGGGCTTTCCGGAAGCCGTTTTGCAACGACCTTTCGAACCCTACGTCACTCACAAGCCGGGTGGCAGTGGACTGGGCCTGGCTATCTGCCGCAAGATCGTGAGTGAGCATGATGGCCGCATTACCCTGCATAACCATCCCGATGGCGGTGCGCTGGTGACCCTGTTGTTACCCGTTGCTCATTGACGGCTTTGCTTCAGCGGCTGAGAGATAAGGCCAGCATATAGCCAGGCTGCCTTCAAGGCTTCCACGTGACAGGCTTCAAGTGGACCCTTGGCGTCCGAGCACGTCGTTCGCTCCCAGAACTGCCGCAGTGTCCGCTTGGCGATGACGCGCATGCGGCA
>JANOGQ010000339.1:0-4152 GCA_031406105.1 Lysobacterales bacterium
AACTGGTTGCAGGAAACTGGAAAATGCATGGCTCCCGACTTATGGTCAATGAGTTGCTAAAACATTTATTGACAGGCGTAGTCGACCCGGAAGCAGCTGAAATGGCCGTATTTCCTCCTTTTCCTTATTTGGCCAGGGTGCAGAAAGTGCTGAAGAACAGCCCCATTCATTGGGGTGCTCAGACTCTGCATCATGCCCCTAAAGGCGCATTTACCGGTGAAGTCTCAGCCGCCATGTTGCTGGATTACGGGTGTCGCTATGTGCTGGTTGGCCATTCCGAACGCCGCACCTTGTTTGGTGAAGACAATGAGGATGTGGCCAAGCGCTTCGCTGCAGCGCTGGAAGCGGGCCTCGAGCCCGTGCTTTGTGTGGGTGAAACCCTGCAGCAGCGGGAGTCGGGAGCAACTCATCAGGTGATCGCCGATCAAATTGAAGCTGTGCTCGGAAAATCGGGTATTGACAGCTTTGCATCTGCCAGCATCGCCTATGAGCCGGTGTGGGCAATTGGTACCGGAAAAACCGCCAGTCCCGATCAAGCGCAGGAAATTCACGCCTTCATACGTGACAAACTGGCTGGACACGATGATATAATAGCGGGTCAATTACGTATTTTGTACGGCGGCAGCGTGAATCCATCCAATGCCGCCGATTTATTTGCGCGGAAAGACATTGATGGTGGATTAATTGGCGGGGCTTCGCTGAAAGCGGAAGATTTTCTCGCCATTTACGCTGCAGCCCAATAATGAGTTCCCCGCTGGACGAGAATTTATGCAAGCTTTGAATATTTTTTATGTGTTGATTGCCATTGCGATGGTGGTGCTGATCCTGGTACAGAAAGGAGCGGGTGCTACGGCCGGAGCAGCTTTCGGAAGCGGAGCTTCAGGCACCGTGTTTGGAGCCCGTGGAGCAGGTAATTTTCTCACCCGCGCTACCTGGGTCTTAGGCACGCTGTTCTGTGTCATCAGTTTGGTGATGGCCATTGTGGTTTCGAGAATGTCCAATGCCCCGGAAACAGATCTGGGTGTTTTGAGCAGCTCGCCGCCGGCTTCGGAAGCAGTGGATGCGGATGCTGCTGATCCGGGGATTGAATTGCTGGATCAAATAGAACAGGCCGGGCCGTCAGCAGCCCTGAGCAGTGCAGAAGAGCAAAGTGAAATTACCATTCCGGTTGCTACGGAAGCGGCTGAAGATCTTCCGTCCATAGATGCAGCAGATTCGACACCCGTGGAAGTGGATCAGGATGATCCGGCCCCGGGATCAGAATCTGACGGCTCCTGATCTGGTTAACAGTTTGGGCCTGTTAACGCTATTTGAATTATCGCTGCCGGGGGTCATTTTTTTGCCTGGCAAGGCGGAAGGAGAGAAGTATAGTGAATCTATATGAGCGACTGACAACGCTGCCAGGCGGAAAAATGAACCCGGCCCTGTGGGTTGCGCCTGAAAAAGCCCCACTCGGCGTTACTCGTCGCTTATTTGATGCTACCAAACTACGCTTCTCGTGCCTTGATTGGGGCTTTTTCAGGCACAACAGCGACGATTCAAATAGCGTTAACAGGCCCTAGCAAGCCCAAGTGGTGGAATTGGTAGACACGCTATCTTGAGGGGGTAGTGGCGAAAGCTGTGCCGGTTCGAGTCCGGCCTTGGGCACCATTCAGGCAACTCTGATTTAATCAGAGCTTCCTTAAATATATGAACGGTAGAACGAGCATGCTCGCAGAATATTTTCCCATCCTGGTTTTTTTAGCTATATCCGCCATGCTGGGTTTGGTACTGCTGTCGATAGGTGGTCTGCTGGGGCCACGCAACCCGGATAGCGACAAGCTTTCACCCTACGAATGCGGCTTTGAAGCATTTGAGGATTCGCGTAGCAAGTTTGATGTCCGTTATTACCTCGTCGCCATTCTGTTCATCATTTTCGACCTGGAAATTGCCTTTTTCATTCCCTGGGCGCTGGTTCTGGACCAGCTCGGTGTAGTCGGGCTTGTAGCCATGCTCATCTTTGTACTTGAGCTGGTGTTGGGTTTCATTTTCTGCTGGAAGAAAGGGGCGCTTGAGTGGGACTGATCAACCCGGTACCGGTTGCAGATGTTGAAGACATATTGCGCCCTAACCCCGATAGCAATCCCCTGCTGGAGCGGGGTGTAGTCACCACTTCACTTGATGCCCTGATCAACTGGGCCAGAACCGGATCCATGTGGCCAATGACCTTCGGCCTGGCCTGCTGTGCCGTTGAAATGATGCAGGCCGGTGCCGCACGCTATGATCTGGATCGTTACGGAATAATCTTTCGCCCCAGCCCGCGTCAATCCGATGTCATGATCGTGGCCGGCACACTTTGTAACAAAATGGCTCCGGCCCTGCGAAAAGTGTACGACCAGATGCCGGACCCAAAATGGGTTATCTCCATGGGCTCCTGTGCCAATGGGGGTGGGTACTACCATTACTCCTATGCGGTAACTCGTGGCTGTGACCGCATTGTTCCGGTGGATGTTTATGTCCCCGGTTGTCCGCCTACAGCAGAAGCGCTGGTCTTTGGCATTCTGCAGTTGCAGGCCAAAATCCGCCGCACCAACACCATAGCCCGTTAGCAGAATGAACGATTCCATCAAGGCTATTTCGGAACGGTATGCTGCCCGGCTGGGCGACCGTGCTGTGGTCACCGACTTCAAACGCGGCGTGATTACAATGGAAGTCTCCCCGGAGAATTGGCTGGAGTGTTGCCGCCTCTTGCGGGACGACCCTGAACTTGCTTATGAGCAGCTGACCGATCTTTGTGGGATTGATTACCTGAGTTACGGGCAGACCGAGTGGGAAACCACCGATGCCACCGCCGAAGGGTTCAGCCGCGGTGTCGAGGGCTTGGGGCCGGGCCGGTTCAGCTGGGCCCAAAGGCCGGAAGCGAGTCAGTTAAAGCAACGATTTGCTGTTGTGATTCATCTGCTTTCCCTGCAACACAATACGAGGGTCCGTTTACGCTGCTTTGCACCTGATGAAGGCATGCCCATCGTTCCCAGCCTGACCGATATCTGGAGTGTGGCCGACTGGTATGAGCGCGAGGCTTTCGACCTGTACGGTATCATTTTTGAAGGTCACCCTGATTTGCGAAGAATTCTGACTGACTATGGTTTTACCGGGCATCCTTTCCGCAAGGATTTTCCACTGATCGGCAACGTAGCGGTTCGCTACGACAGTGAAAAGAAGCGCGTAGTTTATGAGCCCGTGGAGATCGAGCCACGTGTGCTGGTACCTCGCGTGATACGCAAGGACACGCGCTATTCGACAGATGACATTGACCTGGCGGCCGAATCGAAGTCGGGTAATCAGGGCATGGCAAACTGAAGATGGCAGAGATTCGTAACTACACCATGAATTTTGGTCCGCAACACCCGGCCGCGCATGGCGTACTTCGCCTGGTGCTGGAGATGGATGGCGAAACCGTGGTGCGCGCCGACCCTCATGTTGGTTTGTTACATCGCGCCACCGAAAAGCTGGCGGAGAGCAAGCCATTCAACCAGTCCATCGGCTATATGGACAGGCTCGACTATGTTTCCATGATGTGCAATGAGCACGCTTATGTGATGGCGATAGAACAGTTGCTGGGAGTTGAGGCGCCTGCTCGTGCACAGTGGATTCGCACGATGTTTGACGAGCTGACCCGTTTTTCCAACCACCTGTTATGGCTTGGTTCTTCAGCGCTGGATCTGGGTGCCATGACGGTGTTTCTGTATTGCTTTCGCGAGCGGGAAATGGTCATGGACATGTACGAGGCGGTATCGGGTGCCCGCATGCACGCCACCTATTACCGTCCAGGTGGTGTGTATCGCGATTTGCCGGCGATCATGCCGGTCTACCAGGAATCGCGTTGGACGAAGGGTAAAGCGCTGAAGCGTAAAAACGAATGGCGCGAAGGCTCTTTGCTGGACTTCATTGAGGCTTTTGCCCGCGACGTACCCAGCAAGATTGATGAATACGAAACCCTGCTCACCGAAAACCGCATCTGGAAACAGCGTACGGTCAATATCGGTGTGGTTTCTCCGGAGCGGGCTTTGCAGCTGGGCTTTTCAGGCCCGATGTTGCGGGGTTCCGGTATCGAATGGGATTTGCGTAAGAAACAACCATATGCCCGCTATGACCACGTGGAATTCGACATTC
>JANOGQ010000343.1:0-3261 GCA_031406105.1 Lysobacterales bacterium
GCCGGCCTGCCCGATGGCGTATTCAATATAGTTAACGGTGACAAGGAGGCGGTCGATACTTTGCTCAAGGACAGGCGGGTGCAGGCTGTGTCTTTTGTCGGCTCTACAGCGATTGCCGAATACATTTACAGCACCGGCACCGCGCATGGCAAACGGGTGCAGGCGCTGGGCGGAGCCAAGAACCACGCTATCGTGATGCCGGACGCGGATATCGATAATGCCGTGTCGGCATTAATGGGTGCAGCCTACGGTTCCTGCGGAGAGCGTTGCATGGCCATTTCTGTGGCCGTTGCCGTGGGTGAAGAAACCGCTGATGAACTGGTCAGCAAGTTGCAGCAGCAGTTGGCCGGGATGAAGGTGGGTGCGGGTTGCAATAACAACAACGATATGGGTCCGCTGGTTACTGCCGAGGCGCGCGAGCGTGTGCGTGGCTATGTAGATCTGGGGGTAAAAGAAGGCGCGGAGCTGGTGGTGGATGGCCGTGGCCTGAAAGTTGCGGGTTATGAGCAGGGCTTTTTCCTGGGAGGAACGCTGTTCGATCGTGTCACGGCCGACATGAAAATTTACCAGCATGAAATTTTTGGACCGGTGTTGTGCGTGGTACGTGCTGCTGACATGCAAGAGGCCATGGACCTGATTGATGCCCACGAATACGGCAACGGTACCTGCATCTTCACCCGCGATGGTGAGGCTGCACGGTATTTCAGCGACAACATCAAGGTGGGTATGGTCGGTATCAACGTGCCCTTACCGGTGCCGGTGGCCTATCACAGCTTCGGTGGCTGGAAGCGGTCGCTGTTCGGTGATCTTTACGCCTACGGCCCTGACTCAGTGACTTTCTATACCCGGCGGAAAACCATCACCCAACGTTGGCCTGCGGGCGGCGTGCGGGAAAAGGCCCGGTATACCTTCCCCAGCGGCAGTTGACTTTGAACCTGGAAAGCCCATTGGCAGACACGCCCTCGCTGGCCCATCGCGCCTCCTGATGGACTTTCCGGGTTGAGCAAAATTCTCACCGCTCTTAAAGGTTCTGCAGCCCTGCTGGTGATTGGGTTGAATACCATCGTTTTGTCGACGCTGATATGTATCGGTGCCCTGTTTCGTTTTGTGGCCCCCACAGCAACAGCACGCTCCCGAGTGCGCCATGGGCTGGCCAGCCTGGTAGAAATTTGGGTGAGCATCAACAACGCTGTGCTTTGCCGATTTCGGCAAACCCGCTGGGATATCAGAATTCCGCAGCATCTGGACTACCAGGGCTGCTATCTGGTCAGCTGTAATCACCAGTCCTGGGTAGATATCCTGGTGCTGCAACGCTGTTTCAACCGTCGCTTGCCACTGCTGCGGTTCTTTCTGAAAAAGGAACTGTTCTGGGTGCCTTTTCTGGGGCTGGCCTGGTGGTCGCTGGATTTTCCTTTCCTGCAGCGCTATAGCAGGTCACAGATTGCCAGCAATCCTGGCCTGCAGGGAAAAGACCTGGAAAATGCCCGCAAGGCCTGCGAGAAATTCCGCGAGATTCCCGTAGCCATGATGAGCTTCCCCGAAGGCACACGGTTTTCTGAACAGAAACGCCTGGCATCCAACAGTCCTTACCGGCGATTGCTCAAGCCGCGTATTGGCGGCATAGGGCAAGTGCTGTATGCATTGGGTCATCAGCTGGATGGTTTGATCGATGTGACCATCGTCTACCCAGGCAGCAAGGCTGATGCGCCACCACCCACATTTTGGCAATTGGTTTCAGGGCAGATTCCACAGATTGTTGTACGTTCACAGCAGCGCGAAATACCAGCTGAATTGCTCGGGCGTGAGTTTCGCCGCGACAAACATTTCCGCAGCGATTTACAAGCCTGGATTGATCAGCTATGGCTGGAGAAGGACACAGCCATTCAAGGCCTGAATGGCGCTATGCAGGAGGCCACCCCTGGGCCGGGACAGGCAACATCAAGGGCATCGCAGACATAGACTGGCCGTCGGCCATGAGCGGGCACCGCGGGCCGCGGGCAACGGCCTCTTAAAAGTACGATCCGCTCCTCAATCTTTGCGCTTTTCTTGCTTGTCTGCAGCTGCCTTTTTCTCGTTTTCGGCTGCGGTGGTATCGAGGTAGTACTGACGGTCGCCGTAATGGTCGTCGAGGGCGTGCTCGGCTGACACCGGGCTGAGATAGTGGTGGTCGGTCAGGCCCTCCTTGTTCATGGCCAGCCCGATCAGGCACGCCTTCACGATCAGCGCACTGTTGAGTGTGGTCAGGTAGGTGGGGTCCAGGCCTGGATGCAGCTCGACCAGTTCGAAGCCAACTACGTTTGATTCCGCGCACAGGCGGCGCACGATGGTGATAGCCTCGCGCATGCTCAGTCCGCCCGGCACCGGTGTGCCGGTTGCCGTCATGAATGCAGGATCGACCACGTCGATATCGAACGAGATGTACAACTTGCGGCCATCCTCGCTGGTCTCGGCAACCGCGCGATCGAGTACTTCATCCCAGCCGCGCCGTTCGATCTCAGCCATGGTGTGATAACGCATGCCATTTTCGCGCATCCATTCGAAGGCGTCGCGATCGGGGCCCGCGGAACGCAGTCCAACCTGCATGTAATCAGCGATTCTCACGTGGCCCTCGTTGAGCAGGCGATAAACCGGTGCGCCATGGCTGATCAGGTGTGGCGAACCCCACCATGCATCATAGTGCGCATCAAAATGAATCACGCTGACTCGCTCCTTGCCGTGAACATCGGCCATCGCGGCAACGTTCGGATAGGACAGCGAGTGGTCGCCACCGATGACGACTGGTATCGCACCGGCTTCGGCGATCTCCCGCACCACCTCGCGGATATGCAGCATTGAACGCTCAGTGCTGAGATTGTCAATGGCGATATCGCCGTAATCGACTATGGTCAGGGACTTGCTGGCGTCAACCTGGACATACTGATCCAGGCCACCCATGGCCCCGCCGTGCAGGCGCAGTTCGGTTGTACTTGCGATCCCGGAATCGCGCCAGCCACTGCCCATGTTCAGCGGTGCACCGACAATCGCCACATCCACCTCGCCGGCAGCCAGATCTTTCGCCGTCAGGGCCAGCGGAAAGCCGCCGAAGGTCGGCGGACCGCCGCGTCCGCCGTAGCGCCCGAGCGGCAAGGGGCCGTCTTCACGCTGGGGATCCATGGATCGCGGCCGGATCGCCCGCCAGGCGTTGAAGTCCGGAGCATCGGTGTTCAGGGGGATACTGGCGGCATCCCGGCCATCAAGGTACTGCGTAGCCTCGAACATGTA
>JANOGQ010000395.1:0-3764 GCA_031406105.1 Lysobacterales bacterium
GGCCATCCCGGTTAAAACGATTGGCCAGCACCTTTTCAGCCAGTGCCATACCCACTGCATTGCTGATGCCCGATAAGTTTTTCAAGGGCCCGGGGATGAAACCCGCATGAAATACCTGCGAATGGAAGAACTGGATCTGGCCGGAAAGCGTGTGATGATTCGCGCCGACCTGAATGTGCCAATAGCGGCTGGAAGGGTCAGCTCTGACGCGCGTATCCGGGCAGCCTTAAGCGGTGTTCAATTGGCCCTGGACAAAGGCGCAGCAGTGATTCTGCTTTCTCACCTGGGTCGTCCCGTGGAAGGAGTTTATTCAGTACAGGATTCATTGGCACCAGTAGCCCATTGTTTGCAGGAATTGCTGGGGCTCCCGGTCAGGCTGGAACGGGACTGGTTGGCAGGCATCACGATTTCCCCTGGTGAAGTCGTTCTGTGCGAAAACGTGCGCTTTAATCACGGTGAAAACGCTAACGACCTGCAACTGGCAGAGAAGATGGCAGCCCTTTGTGATGTGTTCGTCATGGATGCCTTTGGTACAGCCCATCGGGCCCAGGCTTCGACAGAAGGAGTAATTCAGAAGGCCCGCACCGCCTGCGCCGGCCCTTTGTTGCACGGTGAGCTGGAAGCACTGCGTAAAGCCTTACTGGAGCCTAAGCGTCCCTTACTGGCCATCGTAGGTGGCGCAAAAGTTTCCACCAAGCTGGGCGTGCTGGATCACCTGCTGGACAAGGTTGATGAATTGATTGTTGGAGGCGGTATTGCTAATACCTTTATTGCCGCCAGTGGTTACGAGGTGGGCAAATCCCTGTACGAGCCGGGTTTGCTGGCAGAAGCGCAAGCCCTGATCCGCAAAGCTCGTGACAATGGCGGTTCTATTCCTATACCCAGGGATGTATTGGTGGCCAAATCATTCAGTGCTGATGCAGCAGCAGTTGTCCGTAAGGTCGATACGGTAAAGCCGGATGAGATGATCCTCGATATTGGGCCGCTTACCGCGATCGAATACTCAGCCATCATTGCGGGCTCTGGCAGCATCATCTGGAATGGCCCGGTGGGTGTTTTTGAGTTTCCAGCTTTTCAATCCGGCACTCGCGCAGTAGCAGAGGCCATCGGCCGCGCCAAAGCCTTCAGCATTGCAGGCGGGGGCGATACCCTGGCGGCGATTGACCAGTTTGGTGTGGCACAGGATATCAGTTACATTTCCACCGGTGGTGGTGCTTTTCTGGAATTTGTTGAAGGCAAAACCCTGCCAGCCGTCGCAGCTCTTATGGCCAGGGCATCATGAAGCACTGGGCATTTGATCGCTTGCTCAAGGCAGCTGGCAATGCGAGCATTGCCAGTGCCTTTGGGCAAAGAACACATCGGCATTTTTAAACATTGACCCAACCATGATCTTTCCTTGTGGGAACAATCCATGAATCTCAGGCTTTTGAAATCAGCAAAAGTATGGCTGTTTGCGGTGCTTGTGCCGCTGCTGGCAGCTTGTTCCAGTGGCGTGCAGGTGCGTGGTGACAGCAGTCCTTATGCGGATTTCAGCACCTACAAGACTTATGGGTATTTTCAGCCCATGGGCATTGAGGCTGGCTACAATTCTCCGGTATTTGGTCAACACTTCCGCGCTGCCATCAGCCGGGAAATGGAATCTCGCGGCTATCAGATTTCAAATCATCCGGACCTGATCATCAATGTCACTGCGCGGCTGGATGATAAGGTGAAAGTGACAACTTACACGGCCCCTTATATGAGCGGCATGTATTATGGAGGTGCTCATCGAGGCGGCACGGCCGTTGGTGCCGGAGTTACCGTGGGGTCCCAGGCTACCATGACCGAAAATGTTTCAGTCTTTATTGACCTGGTTGACAAGGCCGGTCAAAGCATTTCCTGGCAGGGCGTGGCTGAATTTGAGGCCAGCGATGAAAGAGCCCAGCAGCTGCAACAAACCATAGACCAGACAGTGAGCAAGACTTTTGCGCTCTATTCACATAGGGCAGGGCAATAAGGCCCGGCTCTGCCACTTTGATGCGATCATAGAAGCTCTGGTTGATCCGTCCCTGATTGAATCGGAGTTTACCTACAGTTCGCCGCCGAACTGCCTGTCCAGATCAGCAATCCGGTCGAAGAAAGCGGGCGCCATGGAATAATAGTTCTGCCAGCGTCCCAGTGAGTTGCGGTGAATATGTTGCCTGGCCTGCCAGGTGCTGGCTGTGCGAATGGGACGCTGTTGTTGCTTGCCGGTCTCGCTGGTTGCTGGCATGTCCAGGCCCAGAAAATTCCATGCTGCTTGCATACAGGTCTGCGTATCAGTGACCAGCTGCTGGTAATTAAGGCTCAGTATCTGCTCCGGCATGTGGATCCGGAAATGCTGCATCAGCAACAGATAACCGTGGTAAAAATCTACCAGGTCATCAAGTTGGTTAGAAAAAGCCGTATCCGGATGCTGGAACAGTTGCATGAAACTGGACAGGCAACTGTCCCGTCCATCGCGCAGCAGGTGCAGTATTTTTGCTTCTGGCAGTATGGCTGCAACCATGGGCAAGAACCGGAAATTCAGTGGGTTCTTGTCGATATAGCAGCGCTCAGCGGGCCCATCCAGTTGTATATGTCGCCAGAGTTGCGTCGACAATTCTGTTGGTGATGAGTCGCTGGCCGTTGATTGTCGCCATTCCGCCCAGGCATGCGCCAGGAAATTCAGTTCACCCCGAGCAGTGACCCGCGGATGTTGATCCAGTAGCTGTTCCAGCAAGCTTGTGCCTGAGCGCAGCATGCCCACGATAAAAACCGGTTTGCGGCTATTTTGAGCGGGTATTTGGGATCGGCATGGCAGGGACATCACCTGCTGTTGAAAGCTGCGCCAGTCTGTTTGGCTCCACGGACGACTCAGTCGGCAGAGGCGATTGCCTTTTACAAAGTGGTTCCATGCCTGCTCATATTGGCCCAGATCGTCATGGCCTTTGCCGCGGGCGAAGGCCAGGCACATGATTCCCTCCAGGTTTTCATCGGCCAGAGCGACGGATTGGAGCCATTGCCAGTCCGCATTGGCAGGGTCGGTGAAACGCTGCAAACTGGCCAGGCCCAGCCAGGCGCCACCCATACCGGAATCTCTTTGCAGAGTTTCACGAAAGGACTGCAAAGCAGCCTCATGCTGCCCCATGCCCTGGTGCAAGCGCGCCAACCTGAAATGGTTAATCGCCTGACTCGCATCCCTGACCAGCAATAACTGCATCGCTTCAATCGCTTGATCGAACAGGTTACCGTCGCGCAGAAAGCCGGCTATTTTCAGCAGTGCTTCGGAGTCGCCGGGCGCTTGCCGCGCAACGTCGATCAACAAATCGCCCACTTCTGCCATGCGGCCTTGCTCACGCAGCAGGAATGCCAGTGCCATGGCAAGGTCAAAATCCACCGGGTATTGCGTCAGCAGCCTGCGAAAAGTCTGTTCAGCTTCGGCTGTCTGGCCGTTAAGCCTTTGTGCATTTCCCAGCCAATAAGCAACCTCGCGTGACGCTGGTCGTAAGCTGCTGGCCGACTGAAGCAGTTGCAGCGCAAGTGGAGCCTGTCTCGCCTGCACTGCTTTGATGCCCTGTTGCAGTTGCTGCTGCCAATCCGCGAGATTCATAAGTTTGCAAATTCCCGGGTCTCAAATCTTCAGACCAGCTTAACCGATTCCTGGCTTGGGCAGAGACAGTGTTTGTAAACAAATGGTCATGTGATTCAGCAGGACAAGCGCCTATAATTCCCTCCATGAAGATGGATGACAACGCCAGTAAAAC
>JANOGQ010000426.1:0-7519 GCA_031406105.1 Lysobacterales bacterium
CGTGCGACATGGGTGACCAGCACGATCGTCAGCGCCGACGATTCACAGGTCCGCCAGAGCGCATCGAGCAATTCTCCGCCGGTCGTGTAATCGAGATTGCCCGTCGGTTCATCGGCCAGGAGCACGGATGGTCGGGTAACCAGGGCGCGGGCCACCGCGACGCGCTGCTGCTCACCCTGCGACAGCTGGTCGGGACGGTGGCGCTCCTTGCCGGTCAGTTCCACGAGCGCGATGACATCGCGGATGCGCTCACGCAGCTCACCCCGATTGCCATCCTGACCGGCAATCGTGAAGGGCAGGGCGATGTTCTCCTGGACGTTCAACAACGGGATCAGGTTGAACGCCTGGAACACGAAGCCGGTGCGCTCGCGGCGCAGGCGGGTGGCTTCATCGTCCGACAGGCGGCTGATGTCTCGACCCTCGAAGACGACGGAGCCGGTCGTCGGCCGATCGAGACCGCCGAGCAGTTGCAGGAGGGTGCTCTTGCCGGATCCCGAAGGACCCATCAGCGCGACGAATTCCCCCGGCTGAACGGCCAGGGTCACACCGCGGAGGGCCTCGACCATCGTCCCGCCGAGCGGAAACTGCTTGGTGAGGTCGTGCGCTTCGAGGATCGCCGTCATACGCGACTCCGAGGTTCGACTGGCCTGAGGCGATGGTGGCGCCAGTGTAGCGGGCGCTCGGAGCACGACGGATCAGTGCCCGAAGTAGGCCCCCGCGACATCCCCGACGATCGTGTCGACAAGGTTGCCGGCTATGGCGCCGTCGATGACCCGCAACCCTTGCGGCGCCGCGACAGCTCCCGCTCGTGGCGCTGCCGGCGACCTTGATTCGGCCGGCGATGACTGGGGCGCACCTCTTGGCCGGTCCGGCAGCCGCGAACCGAGGGCACCGAGCTGCTCTGCCGGATCCTGCTCATCAGGAACCACGGTCGGCTCGGGCGTCGGGGCCGGGGTCGGCTCAGGTGTTGGCGCCGCGGTCGGGGCAGGTGTCGGGGCGGTTGTCGGGGCGGTTGTCGGTGCCGGTAGGTAATCTGCTAGGGATTCGGGCAGCTTTCAAATCCATTACAAAACACAGCATCGCTACCTGCGGAATCTGGATTAGGCAGGCAACAGGCAACGCCAACCGAGTCATCGGAAACATCGCAGTCACTTGAATTAATCTTTCCTGCCCCATCAACCGTAACCCCTCGGTTATCACCTAAATTGGAGCTCCAACCTTGACAATTACCGGTATTAGAAAGGCCGAAGGTAGTACCGGAAAAGTCGAATAAAAGGGTTACAACGCTAGGGTTGGGCGTACTTCCTATGAAGACTGGGCGCATCCAACCCCTCGTGCTTTTGAGTTTCTCGGCTACGGGCCAATTGGATGTCGAAACTACTTCTGTTGAAAAGCACATCCTTGCATCCGGCCCGAATTCAGTCTTGCAGTGGTTATCTAGTCCTGCTAACCCAGAACTCGGTGATATCGTAGTTGTAATACCTTCATACAACCAACTAGTGCCTGGTTGCACAGCAAATGTACTAGATGACAGCAAAAAGAAAACAGAAAACGCGAACGGTTTGAACATTGTTCTGCCTTGGATGATTAAGAGCAATCTTGGTCAATAATGTTTTTGCCAGCTTTGAGAAACCATGGCAGCTTAGAGTATTACCATCACCGTCGCAAAATTACTAACTGACACAGACACACCCTGACCCTGGCTGCGCTGGCAGCTTGGTGCGGTTAATTTGAATGGGTTTTACCCTGGATGGTGAACGAATGACTGGTGGGAACAAAGGTGGGAACAAAGGTGGAAATGAAATTTTCTAAGTATAAATATCTGTTTAATTTCAGATACCTACATTATGAAATGGCGGAGGGGGTGGGATTTGAACCCACGAAGGGCTTCCACCCTTGCCGGTTTTCAAGACCGGTGCATTCAACCGCTCTGCCACCCCTCCGTGTACCTGCAAATACTGGATGGATCAGAGGCGCGCAAGAATAGCCTAATTTAAACGCCTGCTCCAGCCTTGATGAGTGATTCCTGCAATTATTTTGTAATTACCCTGGTGTTGCAGGATGCCGGCAAACTTGAATCGCATTCTGCTGTCCCAATATGGCTATTACAGGCAAAATTTTTCGGGTATTATTGCCGTACCGCTTGGACAGGAGTAAACAGTACCGATGAGCAACTCGACTTATCACGTTTCCAACACAGCCACCTTACCGACAGTTACGGTAAATCGTGTTTTACGCAACACCTATGCCCTGCTCGCTTTGTTGTTCATTGCCGGTGCCGGCACGGCCTGGCTGGCGCAAACCATGCATTGGCGCATTGGTTTCTGGCCTTTCCTGATTGGCATATTTGCATTTTCCTATGCCCTCAACGCCACGCGCAACAGTTCCATGGGCTTGCTGGTAGCCTTCGGCTTTGCCAGTTTCCTCGGTATTTTTACCGGCGCCAATGTGGATGCCATGTTGTATCGTTATGATAACGGCGGTCAATTGGTGGCAGCTTCATTCGGCCTGACAGCCGCGATATTCTTTGGCCTGTCGGCCTACGCGATGACGACCAAGCGCGACTTCAGTGGCATGTTCGCATTTCTGGGTGTAGGTACCCTGGCTATTATTGGCGCCTTCGTGCTGAATTATTTTCTGGCCATTCCTGCCCTGGCGCTGGCGCTTTCAACCATGGTTATCCTGTTGGCCAGTGGCTGGATTATCTGGCAAACACAGGCTATCGTGCGGGGCGGACAGACCAACTACATCCTGGCGGCAACTGGCTTGCTGGCCGATATATTCGCTTTGTTCAACAATCTACTGGCGCTGCTGGGTTTCGGTTTCGGCGACGATTGATCATATTTGAGCAGCATGAAAAAGGCCCGCCATGCGGGCCTTTTTTTTGATTAAAAGCAATGATCAAACCGGTCGTATCAGCTCCAATCCGCCCATATAAGGCTTGAGTACGTCCGGAACCCGGATGGAGCCATCCTGTTGCTGGTAATTTTCCATCACGGCAATTAGCGTGCGGCCCACAGCCAGACCCGACCCGTTCAGGGTATGCACCCAGTCCGGCTTGCCGGTTTCCGGGTTGCGGTAGCGGGCTTTCATGCGCCTGGCCTGAAAATCGCCACAGACGCTGCAGGAAGAAATTTCCCGGTAGGTATTCTGCCCGGGTAGCCACACTTCCAGGTCATGCGTTTTTGCGGCTGCAAACCCCATATCGCCGGTGCACAGCAGCACCACGCGATAAGGCAGTTGCAACTGCTGCAAAATGGCTTCGGCATGGCTGGTCAACTCATCGAGTGCGGCGGAAGAATATTCGGGTTGTACAATCTGCACCAACTCTACTTTCTCGAACTGATGCTGCCGGATCATACCCCGCGTATCTCGGCCATAAGATCCAGCTTCCCGGCGAAAACACGGCGTTTGCGCAGTGAGTTTCCAGGGTAGCTGATCGGCGTTGATGATCTGGTCCGCTGCCAGGTTGGTCATGGGCACTTCAGCGGTAGGTACCAGATAGCGCGGTGGTTGGTCGCTGGTAGCAAAAGCGTCTTCGGCAAATTTGGGCAGTTGACCAGTACCGGTCATGGTTTCGGCATTCACCAAAAAAGGCAGGTAAACCTCGGTATAGCCGTGTTCCTCGGTGTGCACATCCAGCATGAATTGGGCCAGTGCGCGATGCAGTCGTGACAGTGGTCCGCGCAGTACCGTAAAGCGGGCGCCGGATAATTTGGCCGCCGCTTCGGAATCCAGCAGGCCATTGAGTTCACCCAGCTCCACATGGTCACGGGCTTTGAAGTCCAATGAGGTGGGTTTGCCCCATGTGCGCAGTTGCTGGTTATCCGCCTCACTTTTGCCCAGCGGAACTTCCGGCAAGGCCAGATTCGGCATGTCCAGTGCCCAGGCAGACTGACGGGCATGGACTTCCGCGAAATGGTTTTCAGCGGTGCTCAGCGCATCACCAAGGTCTTTGACCTGGTCCAGCAAGACTTGGATGTCTTCGCCACGAGACTTGGCCTGGCCAATCTGTTTGGCCTGTTGGTTTTTCTGGTTCTGCAATTCCTGCATCTGCAGTTGCAGCTGCTTACGCTGCTCCTCCAGTGCACTCCATGCGGCCACATCGAGGCTGTAGCCGCGATGAGCCAATGCAGCGGCCACGCCTGACGGGTCCACTCTGAGCTTTTGGGGGTCTAACATAATGTGCTTAATCCAGTACCGGAAAACGCAGCATTGTACCGTCTGCGCGACCGGATTGCCCTACCCTTGCAAGCGGCCAGTCAGCAGCTGCCAGCGGCCTATTGGCAAGCTGCGCAGCTCACAGCGCGCTATGCAAGGGGTGCAGCATGCGGGCCAGCAGGTAGCCTGCCCAAACAGCCAGCAGACAGCTCATCACAGTCAGCACGATATTCAGGCCGGCTTTCAGCAATTGGCCTTCTTGCAGCAGTGTCAGGGTTTCTATGGAAAAGGCACTGTAGGTAGTAAAACCACCCAAAAGACCACTAATGAGCAGCAAGCGCAACATAGGGGAATGGTGGCCTGATTCGGGTAGCAGTACAACCAGGTAGCCTATGAACAAGGAACCCAACACATTCACCAGTAAGGTGCCATAAGGAAAAGCATGACCCAGCATGCTATGCGTGGTGGCTGCGGCCAGGTAGCGCAAGCTGGACCCCAGTGCGCCGCCCAAGGCTACCGTGAGTATTTTAGAAGCGTCGAAACTCATCTGAAAATTCAGGGCTGAATCAGCTCATCAGCGCCAATCACATCCACACCCTCAGGAGGAGTGAACTTGAACAGGCCGGCTTCCAGCGGGGGGTTTTTCTGCAACTCGGTGAAGCGGATTTCGGTGCGCATACCAAAGGCATCTTCCATGGCCAGCAACTGCAACTGGCCATCACTGATACCGAGCAACATCCGATCGAATTCTGAATCGCTCTCATGCGAGCGCAGCTCGAGCAATTGCATGCCATCCATATCGCCCGCTTCACGCACTTCGAACAATTCGTCCAGCCGGCCGATGTCGGTGAGGATGATCAGTGGCGAATCGTCATTGAATTCCGCTTGCGATTTGACGGTCACCTGCTCCAGCACCTCATCATAAATCCAGATACGCGTGCCATCGGCAATCACCTGCTCGGGAAACTCTCCGCCGTAATTCCAGCGGAAAAAATGCGGACTCTGCAACCAGACTTCGCCACTGCTTTCGTTCTCGACTCCGCCATCGTTGCGCAATACGCGCTGTTCAAAGCGGGCATGCATGGATTGCAAATCCGCAGCAAAGCGATTGAGTTGGTCGCGGCCTGGCTGATCCATGGCTGCCTGCACAAAAAACATCGGCACCATCAACAAAACCAGCACACAGGCACGGCGCATCAGTGGGAATCTGGCAACATTCATGGGTTCAACCTTGGGTTTTTACCCCGGAAACTCAGTCTTTGGGTGGTGGCGGTGCCAGCACTTCACGCTGGCCGTTGTGTTCGGGCGGACTGACCACCCCGGCGGCTTCCATTTCTTCCACCAACCGTGCGGCACGGTTATAGCCAATGCGCAATTGCCGCTGCACACTGGAAATGGATGCCCGGCGACTGCTGGTGACAAAGGCCACGGCCTGATCGTAGAGCTCATCCTGCTCACCATTCAAGGCTTCTGGTAGTCCGGTGGCACCTACCGACATGCCATCGCTGGTGATTTGAATGTCATCAAGGACATCATCGAGGTAGTTCGGTTCACCAAACTGGCGCAGATACTTCACCACGGCGTGCACTTCGTGGTCATCGACAAAGGCACCATGTATACGTTCCGGTAGCGCAGACCCGGGTGGCAAGTACAACATATCGCCGTGGCCCAGCAACTGGTCGGCACCCATCTGGTCGAGGATGGTGCGTGAATCAATGCGTGAAGACACCTGGAACGCAATGCGGGCTGGAATATTGGCTTTGATCAGACCGGTGATCACATCCACCGAGGGCCGTTGCGTAGCCAGCAACAGGTGAATGCCCGCTGCTCTGGCCTTTTGCGCCAGGCGGGCGATCAGTTCTTCGATCTTTTTGCCGACGATCATCATCATGTCGGCGAACTCGTCGATCACCACCACGATGTAAGGCAGGGTTTCCAGTTCTGCCGCCTTGCCTTGCGGATCCATGGGATCGGGTTGCCAGAAGGGATCTTTCATGGGCTTGCCGCTTTCGGCTGCATCTTTAATCTTGCGGTTAAAACCGGCCAGATTCCGCACACCCGCGGTGGCCATAAGCTTGTAACGTCGCTCCATTTCGGCCACGCACCAGCGCAGCGCGTTAGCAGCTTCTTTCATGTCCGTGACAACCGGAGCCAGCAAATGCGGAATGCCGTCGTAAACCGACAGCTCCAGCATCTTCGGATCAATCATGATCATCCGCACCTGCTCCGGCGTAGCCTTGTACAGGAAGCTGAGGATCATGGCATTGAGTGCTACCGATTTGCCAGAACCGGTGGTTCCCGCCACCAGCAAATGCGGCATTCGGCCCACATCGGCCACCATGGGCTTGCCACTGATGCCTTTACCCAAAGCCAGGGTCAAAGGTGAGGAAGACCGGTCGTAAGCTTCAGAGCGCAGGATTTCCGAGAGATAAACGGTTTGCCGCGTGGCGTTGGGTATTTCCAGGCCTATGGTGGGTTTGCCCGGAATCACCTCCACCACGCGCACCGAGATCACACTGAGCCCTCGGGCCAGGTCTTTTGCGAGATTGGAAATCTGTGACGATTTGATACCGGCCGCCGGTTGCAACTCGAAACGGGTGATCACCGGACCGGGGTGGACGGCAACCACATCGACCTGCATGCCGAAATCCGCCAGTTTCAATTCCACCTGGCGTGACAGGGCTTCCAGCGTTTCCTTGCTGTAACCGGCCGCTTGTTCCGGAGGATCATCCAGCAAGTCCAGCGGCGGCAGCGATCCAACGGGCAGGTTCTTGAACAGTGTCTGCTGCTTTTCCTTGCGCGCCCGCTGGCTGGGTTGGGCTTCTTCCACCGCCAGTTGCGGCTCGATCTTGGGTCTGGGTTTATTCTTCTGCCGCACTGAATCGGCTTTACGCACTTCCACTCGCTGCGCTTTGGCGCGGCGACCTGCGAACCAGTCGTGCAGGCCGGCAGCCGATGAACCGACCCAGCCAACCAGCAGCTAGGTGTATTGGCCGATGTAATCCATCACGCGGAACCAGGAAATGCCGGCAAACAGAGTCAAGCCTGCCAGCATGATGGGAATCACGATCCAGATGGTGGAGATGGCAGCCCAGCGACCCACATCCCCGCCTGAATTGAAGGTGGCGAGGCTGATCAATACGATCATGCCGATGAATAGCAAGGCACTCAGCACCACTGGCAAAATGACCTGTGTGAGGCGCTGTTTGCGATGCTTGATATATGAATAGTGCTCGGGGTGCGGGAGTTTGGCTTTCATTGCTTATATTTTAGCATGAATCAAAAAAGTGACAGTCACCTCACCTGCACTGCTTGCACTACGACACGGTGGGCGGCATTTCTTTCTTGAGCGTGTTGA
>JANOGQ010000433.1:0-6057 GCA_031406105.1 Lysobacterales bacterium
CCCTGCGGGCTGTTGCTGCGGACCATCTTGTCATTGATCGTGTGCATCGCTGTCACAGACTGGCCTGACAATCCTACCGATCGCATCACACGATCCATCAGAAAAGCAGCCCTGGCTAAGTAGCCTGTGTCCTCCAGTAGGATGATGAACAGGAAGAGAATCAGAATCTGAGGCAAAAATATGATCACGCTGCCTACGCCGGCTATTACACCGTCGGCCAGGAAACTACTCAGCATACCTTCGCCCAGAAGAGAAACTACAGCAACGCTCATGGCAGATGCAAAGCCATCTATTGCATCCATTAATGGCGTAGCCCAGGTAAATACTGCCTGGAAGACCAGCAGCATCAGAACAAAAAAAGCCAAGGTTGCAGGCCAGGGACGATTGGCCCAACGCCTGAGTCGGGCACCAAATTGGGAAACAACTGGTGCAGGAAAAATCAATTGCCGCAATACATCTTGAATCCACCGGTAGCGAATTCTTGCCTCAACGGCTTGTGGGGGTTGGTCTCCAAACAGAGCCACACTGCAGGCTTCGACTTTGCTTGAGCCCAGAGTCTGGCGAAGTTGATCAGCAAGTTCGCTGGCGGGATGCAGCAGACCCTGTGCAACCTGAATCCGGCTCAGGGTCCCGCCGCTCAGTTCACTTAATTCCTGGGTGACGGCAGTCAGATGTGGCCAGGACTGGGTGGGCTCCGGTACTGAAATGGCCCCAATATCATTCAGCAAGGATTTCAATTCAGCGATGCCATTACCCGTGGTGGCTTGCACCGGGCAGATGCATACCTGGCCAAGATGTTTGCGGAGCATGGCCTGGTCGATTGCTATTCCGCTCGTTTTGGCCATGTCGGTCATCGTTAAAGCAACAATGATCGGGATGCCCAGTTCACGCAGCTGCTCCAACAGAAACAGGCCTTGGTACAAATGGGTAGCATCCAGCACGAACAGCAAGCAGTCTGGGGCCGGCATGCCAGCCACTCGACCCAACAGATAATCAACTGCTATGCGCTCGTCGGCAGAGTGGCCAGCCAAACAATAAATGCCTGGAAGGTCGACCAACTCCAGAGCGCTGCTGGCAAGCTGAGCCACACCAGTGTGCTTTTCAACCGTTACTCCAGGAAAATTTCCGGTGCTTTGCTTCAGGCCAGTCAAACGATTGAACAATGTACTCTTGCCTGAATTCGGGTTTCCGATTACCGCGACTCGCGCTTTTGGTTTACGCCGAATCCCAATGTGCTTGAGGGCGACACTGAATTCCTTATGTTCAGCCATGAGCAGGATCCAGCATTACTTCGAACTGACGAGCATCCTGCCTGCGGATGGAAATGGAAGATCCATAAACACTGATTTCCATCGGATCGCCACCGATAGCAATATTCTCAATACGCACCGGCACGTCCTCAACCAGCCCCAATACCATCAAGCGGACAATTGAAGTCTGATGGGCTTCAATAGCGGTGATACGGCCATGCTGGCCTGGTTTCATGTCTGCCAGAGTCACAACAGCTCCAATCGTAAAATTTATTTCGGCTCTTAAATGCGACTAATTCTCATTTAAGAATAGATTGTAATTGAATTTACGGGCAGAAACACGAACCTGGCTCAAAGACTGATGAAAGTCCGTACGAAAGTCAGCCGGGTTTACTGGCCGCAAAGGGTGAAGCTGTAAAATCAGGTTTGAGTCATTGCAACTGAAGGGTGCCAATGGCCTTTTTTGATCACGCCGCGGCAGGCATTTGCACGAAAGTGATAGAGCCAGTGATTCAGGCTGGGTGCGTCGATCAAAGTAATATCCGCTTGGTAGCCTGCTTGCAGGCTGCCAATAATGTGTTGTCGATCCAATGCTTTAGCAGCAACGTGGGTAACTCCCATCAGGGCTTCCTGGGGTGTCATGGACTGGTGTAAACAAGCCAGGGTCATGGCCAGCGGCAGGTGATAACTGGGGGCTGATCCTGGGTTGAAGTCAGTTGCAATTGCTACAGAAACTGCGGCATCCAACAATCGGCGTGCAGGCGTTTGTTTCTCGTTCAGGTACAGGGACGCAAAAGGCAGGCTGACTGCCACGACACCTGCATCTGCCAGCGCAATGATGCCCTGGTCGCTCACGTACTCCAGATGTTCTGCAGATACGGCTCCAAGTTCGGCCGCCAAGGCGCCAGCCCCCTGGTCTGACAGTTGATCTGCATGCACTTTCAGTTTCATCCCATACTGTTTTGCCACTGTCAGAATCTGCCTGGCTTCACCGCAGTTGAACGCTCCTTCTTCTATGAAAATATCGCAGAATTCAGCCAGTCCTTCTGCCGCAAAGCGTGGAATCATTACCTCACACAACAGGGAAATATATTCGCCCCGCTTGTGTGCAAATTCAGCCGGGATGGTATGAGCTCCCAGGAATGTCGGTACCAGTTCGACGAAGTGCTTTGATGCTGCAAGTCGATAGACTTCGAGCTGCTTCAGTTCGTTGGCCAGGTCCAGACCATAGCCTGATTTACATTCAACGGTAGTAACACCGAGATTGAGCATGCCATCGAGGCGATTCAAAACTGAATGCAAGAGGCTGTCCTGGCTGGCTTCGCGGGTTGCGGCAACTGTGCTGCTGATGCCACCTCCGGCTTTTGCGATTTGCTGGTAGCTGGCACCGGCCAGTCTCATTTCGAATTCGTTCTCCCGCCAAGCTCCGAAACACAGGTGGGTATGGCAGTCGATCAGCCCGGGTATGACCAGGCCGCCCTGGCAATCGATAAGCTGCTCGTCGGCATATTCAGCTGGCACCCGGTTCATCGGTCCTACCCAGGCTATTTCCTCTCCTTGCCATACCAGCGCAGCGTCCTTGATCAGTCCGGCATGCTTTTGTGGCGAGCCCGGTACACAGGTTGCCAGTTCGGAAATGTTGCTGAGTAAAGGCACGATGTCGTTTGGCGGGTTTGATCTCTGATTCTAGTGCAGAGGACCAATAACCTGCTCAACCTGCCTGATCAGAGAGCCTTCCCGAAGTATGGTGGCGCAAAGTTCGATATCGTTTCTCACTTCATAATCCATGTGCGCATGGGGAATCCGGGAGCGTAAATATTGTTGCGTTGCATGTACGGCAGTGCCGGGTTTCAAAGGCAGCCGAAAATCCAGAGCCTGTGCAGAGGTCAGCAATTCAACCGCCAACACGTATTCGACGTTGTGCAACACTTCCAGTAACTTCAGGGCACTGATCGATCCCATGGAAACGTGATCTTCCTGCCCGAGGCTGGTCGGTATGGAGTCAACTGATGCCGGGTGACACAACACTTTGTTCTCTGAAACCAGCGCAGCGGCCGTGTACTGCGGAATCATGAAGCCAGAATTGATCCCGGTGTCCTGCATCAGCAAGCGTGGCAGGCCATCATGGCCTTCGAGCAGCAGATATGTTCTGCGTTCTGAAATGCTGGCCAGTTCAGCCAGGGCGATAGCGGCGAAGTCCATTGCCAATGCCAGGGGCTGGCCATGGAAATTGCCGCCGGAGAGAATGTCACCGTTGGCAAAAACCAGCGGATTGTCTGTCACCGAATTCAGCTCGATTTCGATCGTAGTGATCGCGTAGTCCAATGCATCCCGGCTGGCCCCATGCACCTGTGGTACACATCGCAAGCAGTAAGGGTCCTGAACCTTGCCACAATCCCGATGTGAATCAAGAATCTCACTGCCTTCCAGGAGTTTGCGCACATTAGCTGCCACCTTGATCTGGCCTGGGTGGGGGCGGATGGCGTGTATCCGCTCGTCAAACGGCACCGCACTTCCTTGCAGAGCTTCCAGACTCATCGCAGCAAGCAGATCGGCTTGCTGGCGCAGTTTCAGCGCACGTTCCAGCACATAAGCGCCATAGGCAGTCATCAGCTGTGTGCCATTGATCAGAGCAAGGCCATCTTTGGCTTTGAGCGTAATGGGCAGCAGTCCTGACTGTTGCAAAGCCTGCCGCACATCGCGCTTGCCATTGAGATCTTCAGCCCAGAGCTCACCCCGGCCAATCAGGGGCAAACACATATGAGCCAAAGGTGCCAGGTCGCCCGAGGCACCAACACTGCCACGGCTCGGAATCCAGGGAATCAACGCGTGTTGCTCGAATGCCAGCAGCTGTTCAAAAGTGCTGCGTGATATCCCGGATTGACCAAGTCCCAGCGCGTGAATTTTCAACTGCAGCATCAGCCGCGTAATATCTGGAGGTACCGGCCTGCCCACCCCACAGGCATGACTCAGCAGTAAGTTTTGCTGTAGTTCCGATAACTGGTTGGCATCGATGCGTTTGTTGGCCAGAATACCGAAGCCGGTATTGATACCGTAATGAGCAAGGCCATCCTGCAATGCCTGCACAACGATCTGCCTGGAGTTATCCACGGCTGCATGGGATTGTCGCAGTTCCATCATGCTGTTTGCCAGATCGCCATAAAGGCTGGCCACCCGAATCGCTTGATTCGTCTGCTTGGAGTTCATTTGGAGCTCAGCCATTGATCATGGGCAGATCGACACCGCGTTGATTTGCAGTGTCGATAGCGTCTTCATAACCTGCGTCGGCGTGACGCATAACACCGGTTCCGGGGTCAGCCGTTAATACCCGCTGTAATCGCCGGTCGGCCATCTCCGTACCCTCCGCTACACAGACCATGCCTGCATGCTGTGAATAGCCTATGCCCACACCACCCCCATGGTGAATGGAAACCCAGCTGGCGCCACAAGCCGTGTTCAGCATCGCGTTGAGCAATGGCCAGTCGGCGATGGCATCGGAGCCGTCCAGCATTGCTTCTGTTTCACGATTGGGCGAAGCTACCGAGCCGGTATCCAGATGATCACGGCCAATTACCAAAGGTGCTTCAACCTTGCCCTTCCTGACCAGCCAATTGAACTTGAGGCCCGCTTCAGCCCGTTCCCCATACTCCAGCCAGCAGATACGAGCGGGTAAACCCTGAAACTGGATTTTTTCCTGCGCCTTGCGTAGCCAGCGCGCCAGGGCTGCCTTTTCTGGAAGTAACTCCAGGATGGCCTGATCTGTTACCGCAATATCGGCTGGGTTGCCACTCAATGCCGCCCAGCGAAAAGGACCGGCGCCCCGGCAGAACAGGGGCCGGATATAAGCAGGAACAAAACCAGGAAAATCGAAAGCTTGGGCCATGGCACGGTGATCGGCCACCTGGCCACGCAGATTATTACCGTAATCAAAGCAGATTGAACCTTTGGCTTGCAGGTCAAGTATGGCCTGCACATGCAGGACCATCGAATCCAACACAGTATTGTCATAAGCCACAGGATTTGAGTGTCGCAGCTCAGCGGCGGCTTCCAGTGTATAGCCAGCCGGGATATAGCCTTCGCGCAAATCGTGAGCCGATGTCTGGTCGGTGACGATATCAGGCACAATACCGCGCCGCACCAATTCCGGCAGAACTTCGGCGATGTTGCCGAGCAAGCCAACCGATAAACCGCCTTCAGCCTTATCCAGCAGTCTCAGGGCTTCGTCCAGTTGAGTAGCCATCAGATCACAATATCCGGTCTCGACCCGTCGCTGAATCCGCCATGGATCAATCTCCACAGCCAGGCACTTGCCATCATTCATGGTGACTGCCAAAGGCTGAGCACCGCCCATACCACCCAGTCCGGCAGTAACCACCAGTTTGCTTTTCAGGCTGCCATTGAAATGCTGCAAGGCACATTCAGCAAATGTTTCGTAAGTGCCCTGCACAATGCCTTGCGAGCCTATATAAATCCAGGAACCTGCGGTCATCTGGCCGTACATGGTCAGGCCCTTGCGCTCGAGATCACGAAACACTTCCCAATTTCCCCAACGGGGCACCAGGTTGGAGTTGGCGATCAATACTCTTGGAGCTTCCTCATGGGTACGGAAAACACCTACCGGCTTGCCACTCTGTATCAGCAAGGTTTCGTCGTTTTCGAGTCGCTGCAAGGTGCTGACAATCCGCTCATAGCAATCCCAGTTGCGGGCAGCTTTGCCAGTACCCCCATAAACCACGAGGTCTTCCGGTCTTTCGGCTACGTTTGGGTCGAGATTATTCATCAACATGCGTAAGGCCGCTTCCTGGTG
>JANOGQ010000519.1:0-2795 GCA_031406105.1 Lysobacterales bacterium
AGGTTGGCAATGGTTGCGGCCAGCATGACTGCGCCTATGATGCAGGCGAAGACGGCGGGCTTTTCCCGGGCAATCTTGCATGCCACCATGCCACCAGCCAGCGTGCCCAGCAACCAGCCGAGCAAAATAGCCAGAAAAGCACCCAGCGGCAAACTGGCCACAAAGATGCGCAGTTTTTCCGGATCTTTGAAGTCCATCCCGGGAGGCAAAGGATAGATCTGGTGACTGATCCACTCGATAAGCGTGACGGTGGCCATCGCCACCAGCAGGCCCAGCACCACGGCAAAAATCTTGCGCAGCATGACGGAATCCTCTGCAATATCGGGAAACAGACTCAGCAGCTGTTGGAAATATACCAGTACTGCTGAGCTTTGGCGAAAACGCCACGGCAGGAATTGCGCCAGGCGGTGTTGGCCGCAGGCCAGGCGATGTTTTCCGGTAGACTTCCTCAGCAGTCACTCCGGGCATTGCTGGAATTAAACGCCAGAAATCCGGTCTACTGCACGCAAGTTGACCGTAACGCGGTCAATTTGGGCTCTGCTGAAGCCGGAACCAGCTCACTTATCGCCGGGACCAGATCTTGTTGAGCTATGCGGGCCAGGTCGCCAACCGGGCCAATGAACTGACGGAACAATAATGACAGGCAGAATGATCAAAAATCCATGGCTGGCTCTGCTAGCGCTCTTGTCGCTGGCCACTGCGAGCTCCGTGGTCGCAGCCATCGATCCCGAAGACGTCAAAGAATACGGCGACGTTTTCATTGTTTCCGCTATTGCGACTGACCGGCAACAAGTGGAGCTAAGCTGGGATATCGCGCCCGATTATTACCTTTACAACAATCGCTTCCTGGCTTTCAGTACCGTCACCCCCGGGGTTGAGCTGGGCCCTGCTCGTTTACCCAAAGGCAAGATTTCCTTTGATGAGCTGCTCGGTGAAGAGGTTGAAAAATACACCGGTAAGATCACCGTTCACATTCCCTTGCTGCAGGTGCCCGCTGACCTCAATGGATTCCAGCTGAAGGTCCGCTCGCAGGGTTGTTTAGAGGATGTGTTGTGCTACCCACCCACTGAGCAGGTGGTATTGGTGGGCCTGCCCAGCCTGACATCCGATGAGCTGGCATCCAATGATCAGTCGGCATTGTCGGGTTTAGACGACACCGCGCCACTAATGGACAAAGCCCCTGCTTCGACATCGAGCGCCTTGAGTGAATTGAACGCAGCAGTGCACAGCGCACCCACTGCTTCATCAGAAGAGGGCCTGGGCACAAATTGGGCCGCAGATCCGGCTGATAATCCGGCCCTGGAAGCCGATCGGGCTTTTGTTTATGAAGCCATTGGTCTGAATGCAGAAACCGCCTTGGTACGCTTCACTGCGCAGCCCGGCTATTACCTGTATCGGGATCAGTTCGCTTTTCGCGTGCTGGCGGGCGACGGCTTTGTCATACGTGAAGTTGAATTGCCGGAGGGGGTGATCAAGGACGATCCCGAGTTCGGGCCGGTACCTGTTTTCTTCGATCAGATCGAGGTTCCGGTCAGTTTCAACCGTCCCGCCGGGCCCAGCCAGACCATCACGCTGCAAGCGGATTTCCAGGGCTGCCGCGATGGCGATATCTGTTATCCACCGCAGTCCCGAACCCTTACGTTTGAAATGCCGGCGGCTACGCAGGCCATCATCGGGCAGATTCTTCCAACACCAGCCAATCAGTCCCAAGCCATTCAGTCTCAGGCCAATCAGCCCCAGGCCACTCAATCAAAAGGCATGCAATCGGCAGCCGCTTCCCCCGCGTCAGCTGCTGACAGCAAGCTCGGGGGCGTGCCTGTTAGCGAGCAGGACAGGCTGGCCAGCCTTTTGACTGACAACCCCGCACGCGCTTTGCTGGCATTTTTCATTGCCGGCATCCTGCTGGCCTTTACACCCTGTGTATTTCCGATGGTGCCCATCCTGTCCGGAATCATCGCGGGCCAGGGTGAGCAGCTGACCAGCCTCAAGGCCTTCTGGTTGTCACTGGTTTATGTGCTGGCCATGGCGGTGACCTATACCGTGGCCGGCGTGCTGGCGGGACTGTTCGGGCAAAACCTGCAAGCGGTGTTCCAGAACCCCTGGATCATCAGCGCCTTTGTTTTGATTTTCATTGCATTGGCGTTGAGCATGTTCGGCTTTTTTGAATTGCAACTGCCCGGCCGATTACAAACCCGCCTGGCTGAGGCCAGCGGCAAACAGCAGGGCGGCAGTCTGCTCGGCGTGGCGGTGATGGGCTTTCTTTCTGCGCTGATCGTTGGCCCCTGCGTGGCTCCGCCGTTGATGGCTGCGTTGATCGTGATCGGTGCTTCGGGCGATGCCTGGCTGGGAGGTAGTGCCTTGTTTGCCCTGTCGATGGGCATGGGCTTGCCGCTTATTGCCTTTGGTGTATCGGCCGGTAAACTGGTACCGCGCGCCGGCGCCTGGATGAATGTGGTCAAGAATGTGTTCGGCGTGGGCTTGCTGGCGCTGGCCATCTGGATGCTGGAGCGCATCCTGCCCGGTGGCATCATCATGCTGCTCTGGGGTGTGCTGGCCATGGCCTGTGGTGTGTACCTGGGCGCGTTTGAGGCAATTTCTGCGGGTGCCGCCGGCTGGAAACGCCTGTGGAAGACGCTGGGCCTGGTGTTGTTCCTGTTGGGCGCGGTGCAGATCATTGGCGCTGCTGCCGGCGGTGACAACTGGCTGCGGCCATTAGAAGGTTTCAGGGCTGCTGCGGTGACTTCAGAAGCCACAGAAACTTCGACTTTCCGCCGCATCAAGTCACTCGAGGATCT
>JANOGQ010000033.1:0-3301 GCA_031406105.1 Lysobacterales bacterium
ACCCGGTTGTCGAGTGGTACCAGAATCGCAGCCTGCTGGATTTTGCCGATGGCATGATCAGCAAACGTAATTTGCGCAGCGCAGTGCGCCAGCTGAAGCAGGGAACATTGATCTGGTATGCGCCAGATCAGGATTTCGGCCCGGACCAAACCGCATTCGCGCCTTTTTTTGGCATCCAGACCGCCAGCCTGCTGGCCACCCACAAGCTGGCAAAACTCACGGGTTGTGCCGTGATACCCATGTACCCGCTCTACGATTCTGCCAGCAAGCGCTACCAGGTGACCATACTACCCGCGCTGGAGAATTTTCCCAGCGACGATGAAATGGCCGATCTGCAGCGCATCAATCAATTGATAGAAGACTTCATACGCCTGGCGCCGGAGCAGTACTGGTGGATCCACCGACGTTTCAAAACCCGTCCCCCCGGCGAAGCGCCTTTTTATTCGTGATAACCTGCAGCAGAATAGCCATGAAGCATTTGGGCTCAGCAGCCCAACTGCTTATCAACCATGAATCTCCCGAATCCCGATTGAGGCAGCGGCCCCAGCTATGAAAATTGTGTTGCGGTTGTTTTTTCTGCTCACGGTGGCACTGATCACTGCGGCGGTGTTGCGTTCAATGGTTTGATGCCGGCGGCTTGACCGTGGGGGTTTGGGAGCTGCCGACTGCTGCCCGCTGGCAGGAAGCCCACAAACCCAGCAGGAACCACAGCAGCGATGAGGTATAGGTGCCGTAAATCGCAAAATGTGAGTTGAAGGGAAACAGAATCAACAGCACAGCCAGCAGGAAGGGGAAACTGTCCTGGCGCTGCGTGGGCGAACCCAAAAACCAGTAGCGTAAAGCCAGCCCAGCACCCAGCAACAATCCGATCAGGCCCAGGGTTCCGGTATCGGCCATCACCTCCAGCACCACGTTATGGGCATGCGTAGCGCCCGAGGTTCCGCCGGATTTGGCGATATGGATGTCATCATTCGCCGCAAAAATCAGGTAGGCCGCCGGGAAGGCCCGCACACCTACACCATTCACCGGATGGTGCAGATACATACTCCAGGCTGTGGTGAAAATGGGCAGACGATTGGTGCTGGCTTCATCCAGCGCTGCTTTGTAGGAAGCCTCGCCGCTTGCCAGATAGGCGCTGCGAGTGCTTTCCACGCGCTGCTGGAACAACGGTGAGGCATAGTAGCTGAAGGACAGGATCAGCACTGCCAGCAGAGGTATCGACAACAGGGTGCGTCGCAATTCGCGGTTTTCGCGCTGGAACATCAGCAGCAGGTAAGTCACCAGCACCACGGCCATGCTCAGCCAGCCCGCGCGCATGCCGGATATCAGCACGGCACCCAGTACCAGCGTGAAAGCGAGGGCCCAGGCCCAGGGTGCCCATTCGCGGCGGGCGTACTCCAGCAATAGCGGCGATAGCATGGCCAGAGTCGGACCATAGAACTGGTACTTCTGGATAAACAAGGCATTCAGGCGATCGGGATGCATGGCTATGCCGAACAGGTCGGTACCTACCAGCAACTGGACAAAGCCATCGATAGCCCAGAACATCAGCAGGTAAGCTGTCCAGCGCAGAACCCGCCAGCGCGCCGAGGGCGGGCTGAGTAATACTGCCATCGAGCAGGCAGCCGCCAGGAAGCGCAGCGCCGCCAGGCTTTGGGACCAGCTTTTCTGAGGCGCCATGGAATCAATACTTGAGATCATCATCGGTAGCCAGAAACACAGGAACAGGCCGACCAGAAATGGTGCCAGCGTGCGCAAGCGTGCGCGGTGGACCTCAGAGCGCAGCACAAAAGGCAAGGCCAGCGCGAATAGAGACAGCGGAATCTCGGCCAGCCGGCCAAAGGGCAACAAGGCGATAAAGGCAACGGCCAGCCAACTGGGCCATTCCATTTGCAATCTGCGGGCGAATAGCTTCATGCGCTTGAACCTCCCTCAGGCTCGGTTAGCAGGGATTGATAGACCTGCAAGGTTTTTTGCATCGAATCTTCCAGCAGAAAAGCCTGGCTGGGTGCCACCAGCGGCCGCTGGCGCAGGAACTGGCGGCTTCTCTCCAGCAGTTCAGACGGATCATCCGGAATCACTGCCCCTTGCGGAAACATGGCCGCCAGGGTTTCCTGCACTCCGCCGTGATTCCAGCCTATAACCGGAACACCGAGGCGCAAGGCTTCGGGCACGGTGCGGCCAAATGCTTCGGGTGGATCGGAGCATAGACTGAAAACGACATCACAGGCTGCCAGCCAGTCGCGCATATCGACGCGCGCACCGCTGAAGCTTAGCTGCTGCAATACACCGCTACGCTCGGCCAAACCCTCCAGTTCGCTGCGATAACGCGAGCCCTTTCTGGCGCTGCCTATGATCAGCCCGTGAATATCCGGAAACTCGCTGCGCAGCGCGGCCAGCAGCTCGATAAAAACGCTGTGGCCTTTGTAGCGCGCAAGTCGGCCCGGCAAACACAACAGTCGCTTGCCGCGCAGCTCCGGAAACTCATTGAAGGTTTTCTGGTACCAGTCGTCGGCGGGCTTGTGGCCAAAAGGAAATTCCAGCGGGCTGGTGCCGCCGTGCACGGTTACGACCCGCTCTGGCCTGGTGCCGGGATAATTGCGTAAGGTGTAGTCACGAATATGATCTGATACCGCTATCACCCGTTCACCGCTGGCCATCACGGCACTGTAACGGTTGACCGAATAATGACCGTGCATGCTGGTGACAAAAGCCGGTCTTTGAGCAGCGGGCAAGCGCCGCAGCGCCAGGCGGCAGAGCCAGGCTGGCAGGCGCGAATGGGCATGCAGGATATCGGCCGGATTGTGCTGCAGCCAGTGCGCCAATCGACCTATGCCAGCCAGGGTGGTGAGGCTTTTCTGGCCGATGGGCCATTCGAGGAATTCAGCGCCCGCTGTCTGCACTCGCTCTTGCAAGGGGCCATGGGCGGCAATCACGGTGACCCGGTGGCCGAGGCGGCGATGGTTTTCGGTCAGTTCTGTAGCAACCAGCTCCGAACCGCCCAGATTGAGCGAGACCAGAGCTTGAACGATGTGCATGGGGTGGGGGAAGCTCTGACTGTGAATCAGTCGATCAGAACGTATTGGGCGCTGCAATAAGGGCAAAGGGCCTGGCCGGTTTCTTCGATCGGCAGATATACCCGCGGATGCGAATTCCACAGCTTCTGCTCGTGAGTGGGGCAGGACAGGGGTAAATCAGCGCGGCGGACCTGATAGACATTTTGGGTGTTGGCGGCGGCCAGGTGCTGGTCGCTGGCATCAGTGGCATGGGTCACGATCTAGTCTCCAAAAAACAATCAAGC
>JANOGQ010000077.1:0-7561 GCA_031406105.1 Lysobacterales bacterium
GAAACTCACTGGCCGCATATTCAGCCACACCACTGAGGCGCATTTCGCCTTGCTGCTCGGCTGTGCCCGCTGCCCCACCGGTATTGAATGTGAACTTCAGATCAAATCGCCGTTTGGTTTCGCCTTCAGGTGAAAGGCTGCCCTGCACGCTCCACGGTGCCGGGAAGCCTCCCGCGGCGCTGCCGCTATCGAGATTGATGTAATTGATTTCATCGACCACATCCGCTTTCTGCTTTTTGGTGACTGCCGCAGGCCCTTTGGGCTCGGAACGCTCCAGCAGGCGCAAGGTCAACTGCATCATCAATGCCGGGGCGTCAAAAGACAGCAGTTCCCCGGCACCTTCGTTGTACCCGGAACTGAGTACAGCACGATTGGAAACCAGCAAAATATCGCCATGCGCCACTTCGCCAGGCTCACTGAGTTCGGCGCGCACCAGCAGGTCACCGCAGGCGCAGCGGAATAGTTGCCAGCTGGCGTGGTAACCATCGCCAGGGAAATCCACTTCCAGGCTGACCGAGGAGGGGTCTTTCCATTGCACATCGGCTGCCAGCCCGGCCGCGAATGTGCTGGTGCTGAAAGTCGCACAAAGAAACATGCACAGCCCGATAAGCACCTGCTGAACCATCACCTGGGCTTGCACGAATCTGGCCGGCTGCCTGGGTTCGTAAGTGACTGGAAATCTGCCAGCGAAATCAATCTGGCGTATGGCCTGCGAGTTGCTCTTAAGCACTATTTTTCTCCTGCCCAAACAATGCCTGTAAAGCCTGGCCTGGCTCATCCGCACGCATGAAGGCTTCGCCCACCAGGAAAGCCTGAATACCATGCTTCTGCAAACGCTCTACATCAGCACGGCTGTGGATGCCACTTTCGGTCACCATCAGACGATTTGCCGGAATGAGTGGGCGAATGCGTTCAGAGGCAGCCAGGTCGGTAACAAAGGTCTTGAGATTGCGGTTGTTCACGCCGATCAATTGCGCCTGTGTCTGTAATGCCATTTCGAGTTCGGCCTCATCATGGACTTCCAGCAGCACATCGAGCTGCAACTCACGTGCCTGGCCCTCCAGAGTCTGCAGTTGCTTCAGACTCAAGGCCGAGGCAATCAACAGAATACAATCAGCGCCCATCACCCGGGCTTCCAGCAGTTGCCATTCATCGATGATGAAATCTTTGCGCAACACCGGCAAGCTGCACGCTGCCCGCGCCTGCTGTAAGTATTCGGCGCTACCCTGGAAATACTGCTGGTCGGTGAGCACCGACAGGCAGGCTGCGCCGCCCGCCTCGTAACTGCGGGCAATGTCAGCAGGATCGAAATTGGCCCGAATCACACCAGCACTGGGCGAGGCTTTCTTCACTTCGGCGATCACAGCCGGGCCGAGCTTTGCCAGCGATTGCACACGCTGAACAAAACCACGTGGCAACGGCACATCAGCTGCACGCGCCAGCAGTTCGGCGCTTGAACGCTGCGCCTTGCCTGCACTGATTTCTTCGCGCTTGGTGGCCAGGATGCGTTGCAAAATATCACTCAATACAGATACTCCATAAAACGATTCCTGGAAAACTATTTCTGGAAAACTATCTTTGGCTTGTCACAGCTGTTCGCTCGGCCAGCGCCGCTACTTTCGCAGCGGCTGATCCATCCAGCAAAACCTGTCGGGCCAATTCCACCCCCTCTGCAATAGACGAGGCCACATCGGCCGCATACAAAGCGGCACCGGCATTGAGCGCCACGATATCGGCGGCGGGGCCCGCTTGGCCAGCGAATACTGCAAGGATCAGAGCGGCAGATTCTGCCGGGCTGTTGACCTTGATGGCCTCCAGCGACTGCCGCGCTATTGCCACGCTTTCCGGTTTGAAGACCCAGGTTTTAACCTGGCCTTCATGCAGCTCAGCGACCTGGGTTGGGGCTGAGATGCTGAACTCATCCAGGCCATCTTCGGAATGCACCACCAGCACATGCTTGCTGCCCAGCTTGCGCAAAACCTTGGCCATGGGTTCGGCCCAGCGCGCCGCGAACACGCCCAGTAATTGATGCGGTGCGTTGGCGGGATTGGTCAAAGGTCCCAACAGGTTGAACAGCGTGCGGGTTCCCAACTCCTTGCGCGGAGCTGCCGCATAACGCGCGGCGGCATGGTAGGACGGCGCAAACAGGAAGCCTACATTCAGCGCGGCAATGCATTCGGCTACCTGTTCGGGCGGAATATCCAGGTTCACGCCCAGCGCTTCCAGCACATCAGCACTGCCTGATCGGGACGACATGGAACGATTGCCGTGCTTGGCCACACGGCCTCCGGCCGCCGCCACCACAAACGCAGCAGCCGTTGAAACATTAAAGGTATTGCTGCTGTCACCGCCTGTGCCGCAGGTATCCACCAGATTATCCGGCGGCACATTAATGCGCATGGCCAGGGCACGCATCACCGTTGCAGCCGCGACGATTTCATCAACGGTTTCGCCCTTGGTACGCAGGCCGGCCAAAAATCCGCCAATCTGAATGGGCGTGGCGCCGCCGGTCATGATCTGTTGCATCACGTCGGTCATTTCCTCGCGGCTCAGGTCGATTCGGTCAACAATGTTGCTGATGGCCTGCTTGATTTCCATGCGGGAAGCTCTTCGTCAGCTCGCGTCAGGCTGGAGTTCGGGCGCGGCCATGGCGAATGCCTGCAACTGGCTCAGGTGCCGGTCTATCACAACCAGCCGCGGGAAGTCCTGCAGCTCCACTTTAAAGCGGCGCGCGTTATACATTTGTGGCACCAGGCAAACATCCGCGAGGCTCACAGAGTTGCCGTACAGATGCTGCCCATCGGCTGAGTATTGCCCGGCCCAGGCTTCCAGCGCACGGAAGCCGTCTGATACCCAACGCGAATACCAGGCGTTCACTGCTGCTTCGTCCTGGCCCAGTTCGGTTTTGAGGTATTTCAAAACGCGCAGATTATTGAGTGGATGGATATCGCAGGCGATCAGCTGGGCCATGGCGTTGACACGGGCTCTGGCAAGTGGCTCTTCCGGCCACAGTGCGGGTGCGGGAATCAGCTGATCGAGATATTCGATAATGGCCAGCGACTGGGCAATGACTTCACCCGCATGCGCACCGTCCAGTTCTAACGCGGGCACCAGGCCTTGCGGATGGGTGGCCATATATTCTGCCGAGCGGTGTTCGCCCGTGGCCAGATTGGGTGTGATCTGTTGATACTCGATCTGCTTGTAGTTCAGCGCAATGCGCACCCGGTAAGCGGCAGAACTGCGCCAGTAGGAATAAAGTTTCATGGCTGGCTACAGTACATCAGATGATTTTCACACTGAGCCGGGCAACGCCGTCGATACCGCCTTCCACCACATCGCCGCGCCGCAGCGCAGCGACACCCGCCGGTGTGCCGGTAAATATCAGGTCGCCAGCGGCCAGTGTGAAGAGAGTCGAAAGCTCGGCGATCATTTCCGGAATACTCCAGACCAGGTCAGCAATATCCGCTTCCTGACGCAGCTCACCATTCACTTCCAGCCAGATGCGGCCACTTTCAATCGGCCCAGTCTCTTCAATTGTGTGCAGCTCTGAAATGGGCGCTGATTCGTCAAAAGCTTTACCGGTATCCCAGGGCTGGCCGGATTTTTTGGCAGCGGTTTGCAGATCACGGCGGGTCAGATCCAAACCTGCGGCAAAACCGAACACATGATTCCATGCCTCGCTGGTGGGAATATCTGCGCCCGCTTTACCGATGGCCACCACCAGTTCAATTTCGTGGTGCAAATCATTTGTGCGCGGCGGGTAATGTGCCGACTGGCCTCCGGTGACGATGGCATTGGCTGGCTTGGTGAAGAAACAAGGTGGCTCACCCTTTGCTTCGGAGCCCATGATATGAGCCATTTCGCGCACATGCTCGGCGTAATTGCGGCCTACACAATAGATACGGCGCACCGGAAAACGTTGCGGGCTGTCGTGGATGGCCAGCGACGGTATGGCTTCAGGTTCAAAGGCATAGTTCATGATTGAAGTCACGCTCCCGTTCATGGCCTGCATCACTCCCAATAACGACTGCTGACGGTCTTGAGAAAGTTGCGCAAGAGGTCGTGCCCACAACGAGTGAGTATGGATTCCGGGTGGAACTGCACACCGTGGATCGGGTACTTCAAATGCCTGACGCCCATGATCTCGTTATCGTCCTCCATTTCTGTCCAGGCCATAAGCGCCAGATCCTCCGGCATGGATTCACGATCAATCACCAGTGAATGGTAACGGGTGGCATCGAAGGGCTGAGGCAGATTCTGGAATAGGCCCTGGCTGCGGTGATAAATTTTCGAGGTCTTGCCGTGCATGATGCGCTGTGCCCGAACGATCTTGCCACCAAATGCCTGACCTATGCATTGATGGCCGAGGCATACACCCAGCATGGGAATGAACTCACCCAGGCGCTGCACCAGTTCCACGCAAATACCGGCTTCGTTGGGGGTACAAGGCCCTGGTGAAATTACGATGCCTTCGGGATTCATATGCGAAATGTCGTCTACCGAAATTTCGTCGTTGCGCACGGTTTTGACATCCGCACCCAACTCGCCGAGGTATTGCACCAGGTTGTAGGTGAAGGAGTCATAGTTGTCGATCATCAGGATCATCTGTTGCCGGTCTCATGAATAAAACGCTGCGTGTGAAAATCCGTGCTGCCAAACAGGAACTGGATGGTGGTCAGTCGTTTGAAAAAGTGCCCCAGATCGAGCTCTTGCATCACACCGATGCCGCCATGTAACTGCACTGATTCCTGCCCCACCAACCTGGCTGCCTTGCCGATGCGGCTTTTCGCGGCAGATACCGCTTTGGGGGCTACCCCACCGTTCGCATCGGATTGCATCACGGCCATCTGTAAGATCGAACGCGCCTGTTCCAGTTCGATGAACATATCGGCCATGCGGTGCTGCAAGGCCTGGAAGGAGGAAATGGAAACACCAAACTGTTTGCGGGTTTTGGTGTAGTCCACCGTTTTCCACAGTGCTGTTTCCATGGCTCCCAGGGCTTCTGCACATATGGCCAGGGTCGCGCGGTCGATGACTTTTTCGATCACTGACAAAGCTTTGCCTTCAGCGCCGAGGAGATGACTAGCAGGCACACGAACATTCTCGAAATACACATCCGCCGCACGCTGGCCATCTACTGTGGCATAGGATTGCAATCGCAGGCCCGGGCTGGCGGCCGGGACACGTAACAGGCTGATACCTTCGCTATGCCTTTGCTCACCGCTGGTACGCACCACTACTATCAGTTCGTCTGCGTTAGGCGCATTCAGCACCACAGCCTTGTGGCCATTGATGATGTAGTCATCGCCTTCACGCACTGCACGGCAAGCTACATCAGCCAGATTGTACCGGCTTTGCGGTTCAGTGAAAGCGAAAGCCAGCTGCAGTTCACCGGCCATCAGCTGTGATAGCAAGGTTTGCTTCTTCTCTTCGTCTGCGGCTTCGGCAATCAGACCGCCACCCAGCACCGCTGTGGCCAGAAAGGGTTCAACCACAATGCCCTTGCCAAACTCCTGCATCAGCACCATCAAGTCCACAGCCGAGCCACCCAAGCCTCCATCTTTCTCTGTGAAGGGAATCATCAGCCAACCCAGATCGGCAAACCGCTTCCAGTAATCCCGGCTGTAACCGGCTTCACTGGCAATGATGCGTCCGCGCTGGTCGAAGCTGTAATCCTGGGCAACAAAGCGCGACACACTATCCTGCAACATGCCCTGTTCTTCGCTGAGTGAAAAATCCATGTGTACTGCCTCTGTTTGGTTGCCGGACCTTAAAGGCCCAGCACCGCCTTGCAAATGATGTTTTTCTGAATCTCGTTGCTGCCACCGTAAATCGATGCTTTGCGGTTATTGAAGTAAAAAGGCCCGCTGTTAATGGCGGTTCCCGGCCCAACCGGAACTCCTTCAAAGCCATCCATGAACTGCTGCTTCACGAATGGCAGGCCGTAGTAACCCGCCATTTCCAGTTGCAGTTCATCAATCAGCTGGCTGATTACCGTACCTTTGATTTTCAGGATGGAAGATTCCGGCCCTGGCGCCTTGCCAGTGCTGACGGCTGCGAGCGTACGAAGCTCCGTATATTCCAGCGCCAGCAATTCGATTTCAAGCTCTGCCAGTTTCATGGCAAAGGCCGGATTGTTGATCAGTGCGTCACCGCCATCACTGGTCGTGGCAGCACTGGCTTTCAGCCGCTGCAGGCGTTTGCGTGAAAAGGCCACGCGCGCGATGCCGGTACGTTCGTGCGTGAGCAGCACCTTGGCATAAGTCCAGCCCTGCCCTTCCTCGCCAATGCGGTTGGCCACCGGCACGCGCACCTGATCGAAACGCACTTCGTTGACTTCGGGGTGGCCATCCAGAGTGACAATCGGAGAAACCGTGATTCCCGGGCTGCGCATATCGATCAGCAGAAAGCTGATGGCCAGCTGATTCTTTTCCGAAGGCGCGCCGGTGCGTACCAGACAGAAAATCCAGTCGGCATACTGTGCCAGCGTGGTCCAGGTTTTGCTGCCGTTCACCACATACTCATCGCCCTGACGAACGGCAGTGGTTTTCAATGAGGCCAGATCGGAACCGGCATTGGGTTCGGAATAACCCTGACACCACCAGACCTTGCTGGCCAGGATGTCGGGCAGGAATCGCTTCTTCTGTTCTTCATTGCCAAAGGTATAAATCACGGGTGCGACCATTTTCAGGCCGAAGGAAATCACTTCCGGGCAACCGGCAGCGGCACATTCATTGGAGAAGATGTATTTCTCGGTGGCAGTCCAGCCGGTGCCACCTAACTCCACTGGCCAGTTCTCACCGGCCCAGCCTTTTTCAAACAGGATCTGCTGCCAACGAACGTAATCGCTCTTGACCCAGTGTATGCCCTGGTCCACCTTGGCACGCAAATCCACAGGAAACCGGTCCTGGATAAACTGGCGGACTTCATCCCGAAAGGCTGATTCTTCTGCAGAAAACTGGATGTTCATAGCTACAAACCCTCTGCGGCACTGTTCACAGCAGCGATCAGCGCTTTGCCCTTGTTCAGGGTTTCCTGCCACTCGGCTTCCGGATCGGAATCAGCCACGATGCCTGCACCCGCCTGCACGTGCAGCATGCCATTGCGGATCACGGCAGTACGGATTGCAATGGCCAGATCGGTATCGTCCTGCCAGTTGATATAACCCACTGCACCAGCATAGATATTGCGCCTGATGGGTTCCAGCTCGTTGATGATCTCCATGGCGCGAATCTTCGGCGCACCCGACAGGGTACCGGCCGGAAAGGCTGAACGTATGGCATCCACCGCGTTCAGGCCGTCCGCCAGCTCGCCTTCGACCTGCGAAACGATGTGCATCACGTGCGAATAGCGTTCAATCACCATCTGCTCGGTGACTTTTACGCTGCCGATTTTTGCAACGCGGCCGACATCATTGCGGCCCAGGTCGATCAGCATCAGATGCTCGGCGCGTTCCTTGGGATCGGCCAGCAATTCCTTCTCCATGCGCCTGTCTTCTTCCGGAGTCACACCCCTGGGGCGCGTCCCCGCAATAGGCCTCAAGGTCACTTTGCGTTGTTGC
>JANOGQ010000088.1:0-3067 GCA_031406105.1 Lysobacterales bacterium
TCTCCGATAAAAATTATTCTCACCGGGGCGGGACGCGTAGGTAAAGGAGCCATGGAGTCGCTGGACACAGCAGGAATGTGGGGTGGCCTGGTGCCGCCCCTTCATGCCGATTGATTCATCAGGCTTATTCCCACTCAATAGTCGCTGGAGGCTTGCCCGAAATATCGTAAACCGTGCGGGAGACACCTTTGATCTCGTTGGCGATGCGCAAAGACACACGTTCCAGAAACTCATAAGGTAAATGCGCCCAGCGGGCGGTCATGAAATCTATCGTCTGCACTGCGCGTAATGCAATCACATGCTCGTAACGGCGCTGGTCGCCGGTCACACCCACTGATTTCACCGGCAGGTAGACGGCAAAAGCCTGGCTCACTTCATCGTAGAGACCTTCGCGTCGCAGCTCTTCTATAAAAATATGATCGGCCTGCGCCAACACCTGCAGATATTCTTCGCGCACTTCACCCAACACCCGCACACCCAGGCCCGGCCCGGGGAAAGGATGACGGAACACCATTTCACGCGGCAAACCCAGTTCCACACCAATGCGCCGCACTTCATCTTTGAACAATTCACGCAAGGGTTCGACCAGTGCCATGTTCATGGTTTCAGGTAAACCGCCAACATTATGGTGTGACTTGATCACGTGCGCCTTGCCGGTTTTGCTGCCCGCAGATTCGATCACATCGGGATAGATGGTGCCCTGGGCCAGAAAGCGCGCATTGCCAAACTGCCGTGCCTGCTCTTCAAATACTTCAATAAAACAGCGGCCGATAATTTTGCGTTTGGCCTCCGGATCAGCCTCACCCTTGAGTGCCGTGAGGAATCGTTCGCGGGCATCCACCCGCACCACCTTCAGGCCCATGTGCTGTTTGAATGTAGCCATGACCTGATCGGATTCACCCAGCCGCAACATACCGGTATCCACAAATATACAAGTCAGTTGTGAGCCTATGGCCTGATGCAGCAGAGCCGCCACGACGCTGGAATCCACACCGCCTGAAAGGCCCAGGATGACCTCGTCGCTACCCACCAGGGCGCGGCAACGCTGCATGGCATCTTCAATAATGTTTTGCGCAGTCCAGGCAGCAGCGCAGTTGCAGATATCCAGCACAAAGCGGCTGAGTATTGCCTGGCCCTGGGCGGTGTGCGTCACTTCAGGATGAAACTGCACACCATAAAAGCGGCGAGTTTCATCAGCCATGGCTGCAACAGGTGCTGAATCGGTGACGGCGATAACCTTGAAGCCAGCCGGTAAGCTGCTGACTTTGTCACCGTGGCTCATCCACACATCCAGTTGCTCCTGGCCAAGTGCGCCCCGGGCATCATGAATGCCACGCAGTAAACGGGAGTCTGCAACCTGGTCTACTCGCGCATAACCGAATTCCTTTATCTCAGAGGGGATTACCTGACCGCCCAGCTGGCTGGCCATGGTATGCAAGCCATAGCAGATTCCCAGTAGTGGCACACCCAGCTCATAAACAATTTCCGGAGCGGTCGGACCATTTTCGGCATGCACAGATTCCGGGCCACCACTCAGAATGATGCCGCGCGCGGCAAAGCCGGAGATTTCCCCAGGGCTGCTGTCCCAGGGCCAGATCTCACAATACACACCGATCTCGCGGACGCGGCGGGCAATCAACTGGGTGTATTGCGAACCAAAATCCAGGATGAGAATGCGATCGTGGTGAATGTCACCCGGATTGCTGTCTTGAAGGCTGGTCTGGATGTGATCGCTTTCGCTGGCGCTGCGCCTGTCTGGGCTCATGGCTGAGTGCTTTCCTGTCAGGATTTATCCCGCTGAAGATACTGTTCAGGACATCTTGTAATTAGGCGCTTCCTTGGTGATCTGCACATCATGTGCATGGCTTTCGCGTATGCCGGCATTGGTAATCCGCACAAAGCGCGCATCTGCATGGAACTGCTCAATGGTAGTGCTGCCGAGGTAGCCCATTGAAGAGCGCAGGCCACCCAGCAACTGATGTATCACTCCAGACAAGGAACCTTTATAAGGCACCCGGCCTTCAATACCCTCCGGAACAAGCTTGTCGGCGCTGACATCGTGCTGGAAATATCGGTCTCTTGAACCTTGCTGCATGGCACCTATGGAGCCCATGCCACGATAGGATTTGTAGGAACGACCCTGGAATAGTTCCACATCGCCAGGTGCCTCTTCGGTACCGGCAAACAGGCCGCCTATCATCACCGTGAAGGCACCTGAGGCAATGGCTTTAGCCATGTCGCCAGAGAAGCGTATGCCGCCGTCGGCTATCACCGGTACACCGCTGCCTTTTAGCGCAGCCGCCACATTAGCCACTGCTGTGATCTGCGGTACTCCCACGCCTGCCACCACCCGCGTGGTACAGATGGAACCAGGGCCCTGCCCGACCTTGACGCCGTCTGCACCGGCTTCCACCAGGGCCAGGGCGCCTTCTGCGGTGGTTACATTCCCGCCTATGACCTGCACATCAGGAAAATGTTGTTTCACCCAGCGAACGCGCTCGATCACGCCCAGGCTGTGGCCATGCGCGGTGTCTACCACCACCACGTCCACTCCGGCATCGACCAAAGCCTGGATGCGCTCTTCTGTATCGCCACCCACCCCCACCGCGGCTGCCACCAGCAGGCGTTCCCGGGAATCTTTAGCGGCATTGGGAAAATCACTGGATTTCTGAATGTCCTTGACGGTAATCAGGCCGCGCAATTCGAAGTTTTTGTTGACCACCAGCACTTTTTCAATGCGATGACGGTGCAGCAATTCGAGAACTTCATCCTGGCTGGCATCTTCCTGCACCGTAACCAGCTTTTCCTTGCGCGTCATGATATTGCGCACTGGGTCGTCGAGCTTCTTCTCAAACCGCATATCGCGGCTGGTGACGATGCCCACCAACTCGTTGCCATCCACCACCGGCACACCGGAAATATTATGCCGCTGGGTCACTTCAATCACTTCGCGTATGGTGGTTTGCGGGGTGACTGTTACCGGATCCTTGATCACCCCGGCTTCATATTTCTTGACGATACGCACATGCTCGGCCTGTTTTTGCAGGCTCATGTTCTTGTGCACCAC
>JANOGQ010000614.1:0-6743 GCA_031406105.1 Lysobacterales bacterium
AAGGGGATCGGGGACAATGTCGGCTATCAGAGTCTCACCTTGCCGCCGCCTTCGGTACAGGCTTGCCTCATGTTCCCGCCGTGATGGAAAACTGCTTTCCCTTTATTCCGGCACTTGACTCTGACCCTATTAACCGCCCACGATCAGATGTGTACATTTTATTTTCGTATACACATAGGTGAATCATGAGGACCAATATTGTTATTGATGACAAGTTGATGATTGACGCTCTCAAAGCATCTGGCTTGAGCACAAAAAAGGAGGCAGTGGAGCAAGGGCTTAAGCTTTTGGTGCGACGAAGCCAGCAGCAGGAGATTCGCAAACTGCGGGGGCATGTCAAATGGGAGGGCGACCTTGATGAATTGCGCGGAGGTAAATGATACTTGTCGATACCAGTGTCTGGATTGACTATTTGAATGGCGCACAGAGCACACATACTGATACGCTCGATGCCGCAATCATAGAAGGAACCGTTGCGCTCGGAGATTTCATTTTTCTTGAGATTCTCCAGGGCATTCGGGATGACCGGGAGTACCTTAAGATCCGACAGGCTCTATTGACCCTGGACCGTTTTGAGCTGTTTGGCCAGGGCATGCCCAAGAAGTGTGCCGAAAATTATCGCGCGCTTCGCAAAAAAGGAATTACTATCCGAAAAACAGCAGATCTTATCATTGCCACTTTCTGTATTGAAAAGCAGATCCCGTTGCTTTTCGCTGACCGGGATTTCATCCCCTTTGTTGCTCATCTTGGTCTGCATTCGGCATTACCGTAAGTATAAGGACATAAACACCTGGCGATCATCAGATCCCTGAGCATGCAATTGGATCTTAATGTTGCCCTCAACTATAAATGAGCTTGATCATGACTGAACTCGACCCTGTAACAATGACCATCGAACTTCTGGGTGGACTCGCCCTGTTCCTTTACGGCATGGAAAAGATGACTGATGGCCTGAAGGCTGCTGCCGGCAAGCAAATGAACGTGCTGCTGGCCAAGCTGACCGGTAACGCTTTTCTGGGTGCTGTCACCGGAGCCCTGGTAACGGCGGTGATTCAGTCCTCATCAGTGACCACTGTGCTGGTCGTGGGCTTCGTGAGTGCCGGGATCATGACCCTGGTGCAGTCGGTGGGGGTGATATTCGGTGCCAATGTGGGCACCACGGTCACAGCCCAGATTGTGGCCTTTAACACCACTGCCCTGGCCTTCCCGCTGATCGCGATAGGCTTTGTCATGACCTTCGCCTGGAAAGAAGGTGTGGTGCGCCACTATGGTGCCATGCTCATGGGGCTAGGTCTGATCTTCTACGGCATGGCGGCGATGGGCTCTGCCATGTCGCCTTTGCGGACACATGAAGGCTTTGCCGAGCTGCTGCAATCCTTGCAAATCCCGATACTCGGCATGCTGGCGGGCGCAGTCTTTACTGCGTTGGTGCAGTCTTCCTCCGCGACCATCGGACTGGCGGTCGTGATGGCAACCCAGGGGCTGCTCGCACTGCCCGCGGGCATTGCAATCCTGTTCGGGGCAAAGATCGGCACCGGGATCACGGCGATACTTGCCTCCATCGGCAAGCCCAAGGATGCCAAGCGCGCGGCAGCCGTGCACGTTTTGTTCAACCTGCTGGGTGCCTTGATCTGGTTGCCGTTTATCCCCCAGCTCGCGGGGCTTGCCGAGTCGGTGTCGCCCGTGGCGGCACATCTGCAGGGCACTGAGCGGCTGGCTGAGGAGGTGCCGCGCCAAATCGCCAATGCAGCGACCATCTGGGCCACCGCAAACATGTTGATCTTCCTGCCTTTCGCCGCATTGTTTGCGAAGATGGCTATCCGGCTGATCCCGGACCGGGCAGTGGAGGAAAAGGCGATTACGCAGCCCAGGTATCTCGACGATGCTCTGATTCAGGTTCCATCGATTGCCCTGGAGCGAGCGCGGATGGAGCTTGGGCACATGGGAGAACTGACCGAAGGTATGCTGGCGAGGGTTAAGTCTGCTTTCCAGACCAGGGATCTCAGCGAATTGTCGCGGCAGCATGACCAAATTGTAGTACTGCGGGAAGCAGTGCTCACCTACCTGCAGCAGGTCGGACGTGCCGAGCTGAGCGATGCTGAATCTGACGAACATGCCCGCCTGGTTGCCGCCACCGGCGACATCGAAAGCATGAGCGCGGCAATCAGCAACGAATTGGCACCGCTGGCCCGAACCCTCAAGGAGGCAGATATCACAGCTTCAAAAGAAACCGCTGAGCTGCTGGAACGTCTTTTTCAGACGATACAGCAATCAGCACATGCCGCGCTGCAGGCACTGGTGAAAAAGGATGAACGGGCGGCCCAGACTGTGCTGGCCAGTCGCAACGCAATCCTGGCACTGATTTCCGATGTCTATCGACAACAGGCCGCTCGCCTCACCCAGACTGACCCGGATGGCCTGCTCAAGCACCGCGTGCAGCTCGAGATTCTGGACAAGCTGCGGCGCGTTCACAGTGTGGCTGAGCACATGGCGATCTCAGTGCTGCCACGCAGCGTTCTGGGCGCCGAGCTGGCCATGTAGTGTTCCGATCACTGGTTAATAAAACCGCAAACCCGGCTCACATATCGTGAACGACCTCTATCGAGCCGTCGTCAATTGCCTCACAAAGCTGTGCATGATCGCGTTCGGTGATGTCGGCGTAACGTTCGGCATACTCGCACATGATGTCGTCGAAGGTCTTGTTGTCGCCAATGTAGCCACGGATTGTCATGGCATCGCCGGAGCGCGCATGCGCAAAAGCCAGGGTCTTGCCACACAGGCCTGCGTAGACGGCCAGTCGGCTGGGCCCAAGCTCCTCAACATCGATCTTGCCTTTGCCATCCCATAGCTGGCGAAAGTAAAAGTCGATCGGCTGTTCGCCCGGCTCCTGCCAGCGCGCCCAGCCCAGCAGCGCATCGCTGTTTGCCTGGATCAGGCGCTGGCCTTCGACGACGCGCTGACCTGCCTCGCTAAAGATGCTGGGGCCAAGATGCGCTTCGAGAACAGAAGGCACGGCTTGCTTGAACTGGAGAAACAGCGGTGTGCCATCTCCGGCCTCAAGCAGAACAATCAGGCATCGGGTGCCAACGCTGCCCACCCCCACCACCTTCCTGGCGATGTCCACCATGGAAAACCGGTCGAGAAGCATGCGCCGATCCAGCGGCAGGCTTTCTCGATAACAGTCAAAAAATCTGCTGACTGCACCCACCTCAGCTGCGCCAATCACCTTATCGATGCGGACGATCACAGGCGGGTCAGGACCTATGGTGCGGCGACCATCGACAACGTCGGTCAGTTCGTCAAAAGCACGCAGGCTGTTTTTGCGAGCAGCCTTCGCAATGATTTCCTCTTTCCATTTCCGGTGCTTCTTGCCATCTTGTTCAATACGCTCCAGCGCGGCCTCCGAACCGAAGCGGTAATAGTGCAGATCCAGAGGATTGAGTTCTGATGCCTTGGCGATGAACTTGCGGTAGTCGCGCATCGCAGAGCGCGTGGCGGTAAGGACCTGGGTTCTGGAAAAACCATTTACCCGGGCAGCGACCGCGATGCTCGCTGCGAGGCGCTTGACGTCCCACTCGAATGGCCCGGGCAGGGTCTCGTCGAAATCGTTGAGATCGAACACCAGTTCCCGACTGGGTGAGTAGTACCACCTGAAGTTGCCCAGATGGGCATCACCACAGAGCTCGACGCGCAGATCAGTTCTGGCACCGCTTGCGAGATCACTCGCCATGATGGCGGCTGCGCCACGCAAAAAGGTAAAAGGCGTGCGGCTCATGCGACCATAGCGCAGCGGGATGAGATCAGCGAGCCGGGTCTTGTCCTGTGCGGCCAGAATGGACAGTGGGTCTGCCCGGCCGGTTTCCAGCGCTGCCTCTGCATGGGCGTCCAGGGGTACGCTTTCACGCAGCGCCCTTCCAGCATCGCGGCGCTCTGCGGGTGCGGCCGTGAGGCCGGCTAACTCGCTTGCGGTCTCGAACAGAGATTTGGGCATTTGAACTCCATGCGAAACTGAATTCGGGAACTGTGCGCCTATACTACAGCAATAAATAATTCACCCTGAAAAGCAAAAAAAGCAAAAAAGCAAAGAAAAAAGCAAAAAAAAAGCAAAAAAAAAAAGCAAAGACACCCACCTCAGCTATTGAAAAAAGCAAAGACACCCACCTCAGCTATAAAAGCAAAGACACCCACCTCAGCTATCAAGTGGCGGATCACGCAGCTTTGCGCAGACCGGGATTCCATGCATTTTGTGGATCATGTTGGCCTGCTTCCTGAGCTGTCGTTGATTTGGCAGTCAGGCACCTGCAATCACAAACTCGAGCGCGGCGCAAAACCCAAAGCTTGATCGAAACCGGAGTTTTTGCTCGACCCCACATATTCAATCCCGCTCTGCGGCTTCTTTGCGCCCCTGCTCACGAATGATGGCTTCCTGGCGAGCGTCTTCAATGGTCAACAAAACATCGTCTACATCGGCTGCGGTTTCGTCGAATACAAACCGGCCCGTCAGCACGCTATCGGACCTCAGCTTACCCTGCTGGTACAAAGCCCACATTTCTTCGCCAAAATGCGTGGCCTGTAATTCCGGCGCAAATCGGGCCAAAGTATTTCTGATGTTGTGCACATCCCGCAACAGCAATTCACGTGCCGCATTGTTACCAGCGGCGCTGACCACTTGCGGTAGATCGATAATCACCGGGCCATCGGCTGCCAGCAGCACGTTGTATTCCGAAAGATCACCATGAATCATCCCTATGCAAAGCATGCGCACCACATCACGCATCAAGGCAGTATGATGGCTGCGCGCTTGCTCCGCTGTGAGCTCCACCTCGCCCAGTCGCTGGGCGCTGTGGCCGCTGCTGTCGGTGATCAGTTCCATCAGCAGAACCCCGTGGAAATAGCCTTGGGGAATGGGGACGCGTACCCCCGCATCAACCAGTTGATAAAGAGCATTTGCCTCGGCACTTTTCCAGGCGGCTTCCTGCTCTTCGCGACCGAATTTGCTTGCCTTGCTCATGGCTCGCGCCTGCCGGCTGCCGCGCGTTTTACGTCCTTCCTGGTAATGCACACGCTTCTGGAAGCTGCGTTGCTCCGAATCTTTGTACACCTTGGCGCATAACACGCCTTCGCCACGACGCACAACGTAAACCGAAGCTTCCTTGCCACTTTTGAGCGGCCGCATGACGGCATCGATGATGCCGTCGTCAATAAGGGGCTGCAGGCCCTTGGGAATTCTCATTCAGTTTCGATTATCAATGGGGCCAAAGGGCATTATCGGTCATTTGCCCGGGAAAGGGGTCGGAAAAGGGGTCAGAAAAGGGGTGGAAAAGGGCTCTGACCCCTTTTCTCGTTCTGTTCGCCAGTGAACTACCCCTGTGAAGACCGGCCCGATATCGTGGTGGTCAACCCGGCCGACTGGCGGGCGGTCTACCTGCGGCGCGAGACGGACGGCCTCTACGTGCATGGCTCTCCCCTCACCCAGGCGCCGCTGGTGATCAGTGGAATGCGCGTGTGCTTCAGTACGTCGATCACCACCGCCACCGCGCTGGTGATCGACAGCCGGTATGTGGATTTCATGCCAAACGAGCAGATCAGGATCGAGCTGGCCTACACCGGCTCGCAGTTCCTGACAGGCGAAATCACCGTGCGTGCCGAGCTGCAAGGCCTGCCTGTGGTGCGCGACCTGGGCGCCATCACGTTGGTGAGCCGCGCGGCGTCGTAAGAGAAGCGCCCTCACCCTCCGGGAGCCTGCCCGAGCGGGTGTGTGGCGCCTGCGCAGGGAATCGAGAGCCCTGCGCGGCCTTCTGAGAAAGTGGGCGGGCGCTTGGCCAGGAGATCATCCCCTCTCCCTGGCGGGCCACCTCAAGACGCGTTCGTTGCGGAGCGTGACACGGTGGCACCTTGAAAAAGTATTGATCGTGAGACCACGCGGCGAGATTAGCAAATCCATTCTTTCGGCAGTTGAGTTGCTGGCCACCGTGGAGCATGGCCCTTGCCTCGCTGAAATCTGCGCTTCATCGCAGGTCGGGCGCCCGGCAGCCTCAAAGACGCTGAACAACCTTGTACGTGCTGGGCACCTTCGGATTGCCAGAACCAGGCGCGTCTCTTACCGAAATCGTCCGGTCGCCGAGTACGAGCTGCCGCCCAAAATAGCTGCCGTTTTGGAAGCCTCAGCCTCAGCACTGCTGAGTGCGTGGTTTCGATGAGACAAAAAAAACCAGCCTTGCGGCTGGTTTTTACGAGAGTCAGACGTGAATTCTTTGGTGTATTCTTTGGTGGATATGACCATCAAAAACCCTTGAAACCCGCATGAATCTTAGTCGTCTGGCGGAGCAGGCGGGATTCGAACCCGCGGAGGGCTGTTAACCCTCACACGCTTTCCAGGCGTGCGACTTAAACCACTCATCCACCGCTCCGAAGCCCGCGATTGTATCAGCGCGAAGCGGTGCGGCCGGGCAGGGCGTGCTGCTGCAATTCGTTCAGGCCTACAAAATCCAGTGCCCGGACATGCGTGCACTCCAGCACGACGGGCGGGGCACAGCCGGCATCCAGCGCCTCTTTCCAGCGGTTGACGCACAGGCACCAGCGGTCGCCGGGGTTCAGGCCCGCAAAGCGCCATTCCGGGCGCGGGGTGATCCGGTCGTTGCCGCGCTCCAGCGAGAACGACAGGAACTCGGCCGTCATGCGGGCGCAGACCACATGGGTGCCGTGGTCGGACTCATCAGTGTTGCAGCACCCGTCGCGCAGGT
>JANOGQ010000136.1:0-7071 GCA_031406105.1 Lysobacterales bacterium
CGCCAATAACCAGCCTGTGCGGGATGCCAATCAACTCCATATCTGCAAACATCACACCCGGGCGCAAATCCCGGTCATCGAGAAACACTTCCACTCCTGCAGCCAGTAATTCCTGGTAAATCTGTTCCGCCAGTTCGCGCACCCGGTATGACTTCTTTGCATTCATGGGCAATATGGCAATCTGGAAGGGCGCCAATGGCTGTGGCCAGCATATTCCGCGCTCATCATGATTTTGCTCGATAGCCGCGGCCACAATGCGGGAAACACCAATACCATAACAACCCATTTCAAGGGCATGAGAGCGGCCATCTTCACCCAATACCACAGCATTGAGCGCGGTGGAGTACTTGGTGCCCAGCTGGAAAATATGTCCAACCTCTATGCCACGGGCCAGGCGGATTTCACCTGCGCCATCCGGGCTGGGGTCGCCTTCCACAACCTTACGCAGGTCAGCCTGCGCTGGCAGTGGCAAGTCGCGTTCCCAGTTAATGCCGAAATAATGCTGGCCATCGATATTGGCACCCGCCACGAAATCGGCCATCTGCGCAACGCTGTGATCAATAATGCACGGTATCGGGCAGTTGAGCGGCCCTAATGAGCCAGCCGCCGCGCCCATCACTGACTTGATTTCCTCTTCCGTCGCAAAGCGCAAAGGTGCAGCAACTGCCTGCAGCTTGGCGGCTTTGAATTCATTGAGCTGATGATCGCCCCGCACCAGCAAAGCGACGAAGTTGCTCTGCTGGCCTGCCGCTGCAGCTACTATCAGGGTTTTCACCGAAGCTTGTGGCGACACCGCAAACCGGCTCTGCAGATCTTCTATGGTACGGGCATCCGGCGTAGCTACCAGCCGCAGCTCTTCACTGGCCGCAGCCCTGCTTGCCGCCGGTCTGGCTGCTTCAGCCAGCTCAATATTGGCGGCGAAGTCGGAAGCGCTGGAAAAGGCTATCAGGTCCTCGCCGGAATCTGCCAGTACATGAAATTCATGCGATGCGCTGCCACCTATGGCGCCGGAATCAGCCCGTACCGCTCTGAACTTCAGTCCGGCGCGAGTGAAAATACGCGAATAGACCTCGTACATTTCCCAATAGGTGGTTTCCAGGCTGGCAGCATCAATGTGGAAGGAATAGGCATCTTTCATCAGGAACTCACGCGCCCGCATTACGCCAAAGCGCGGCCGGATTTCGTCACGGAACTTGGTCTGGATCTGATAGAAAGTAATGGGCAACTGCTTGTAGCTGCGCAATTCATTGCGGGCCAGGTCGGTAATCACCTCTTCGTGGGTGGGGCCAAACACATATTCCCGACCGGCGCGATCATTGAGTTTGAGTAACTGCCCGCCAAAATCTTCCCAACGGCCGGTTTCGCGCCACAGTTCAGCCGGTTGCACGGCAGGCATGAGCATTTCCAGATAACCCGCGCGATCCATTTCTTCGCGAACGATGTTCTCAACCTTGCGCAGCACCCGCCAGCCCAATGGAGTCCAGGAATAAATTCCTCCAGTCAGCTTGCGTATCATGCCGGCCCGCAACATCAGTTGATGGCTGGCAATTTCTGCATCGGCCGGAATTTCGCGGGTGGTAACTAAATGGAATTTACTGGCTCTCATGGCTGGCTACGCTGTCGCTGTAAACCGCGCATTGTATCGGGCCACCAGCCAATGGGGTAGGGTAGATTGGAAATTCGCTGACGTTCAGGCTAAAGCCAGCCTGTGGCAGTAATTGCCAAATCTGCAGATTCTCCGGAAGGCCTTGTCAGTTGCAGAATTCAGCAATCTGTTTTTTGCTGTCCTCAATAATCCTGACCCGTTCCTCATCATCCAGCCTTGTGGTTTTGCCATCTTCATCGGTATACAACACGCGCCGGCCGGGTTCAATGCGGGCCAATTCGTCACGAGCATTCAGGCAAAGTTGTTCGCGTTCAGATTGTTGCTGCTTTTCGGCTTGCCGCCGTTCGGCGATCTCCTTGCGCTGCTGTTCGGCATAGGAAAGTTCCTCGCCAGCGCTGACCTCGCCAGCAGCCGGGTTTTCCGCGGAGTTGCTGATTGGCTGGTTATTCAGGGTATCTGCCGGATCTGCGGCACCACCAGCAGCGGCAGTTTGAGTTTTCGGAATCGACTCCTCAGTTGCTTCGACATTGGCGGGAGCCCGGTCGCTGAAATGCTTGACCCCGTTCTCGTCGGTCCAGCTGTAGATGTTGTTGCTCTGTGCAATGGCGCTCCAGGGAAACAACAGGGGAACGATCAGGACCGGGATCGCGAGCCATCCTATCTTGCCTATGCTTTTCATTCCTGCCTTCCTTGCCGGGATCAGAAAGCAATCTTATAGCACATTGCAGGGCTGTTTCGCGAGGCAAGGTGGGCGCTCATGGTGAGCAGCAGAGCGGCATTGGATAAATCAGAGTTTCCATGATGTTATGATAACCCGGGTTCAGCCAAACGAGTCAGAGCATGGATCAGGACGAAAAAAAGCGACACAAGGGTGTCTATCTGTTGCCAAACGCCTTGACCACAGGCGCCATGTTTGCAGGTTTCTATTCCATTATCAGCGGTATCAACGGTCATTACACCGCCGCAGTGGTGGCGGTAATCGTGGCCGGATTTCTTGATGGCCTGGATGGCCGGGTGGCGCGACTGACCAATACCCAAAGTGCCTTTGGTGTGCAATACGACAGCCTCTCAGACCTGATTTCATTTGGTCTGGCTCCCTCCCTGTTAGCCTTCAACTGGTCACTGGCCAGTATGAGTGATATCAACCCTCTGGCCGGTAAACTCGGCTGGTTGGCTGCGTTTCTGTTTGCCGCCTGTGCAGCCTTGCGGCTGGCCCGCTTCAACACCCAGGTGGGGGTTGAAGACAAAGGCTATTTCCAGGGCCTGGCTTCACCGGCTGCTGCCGGAACATTGGTTGCTACCATCTGGTTTTTCGTCGACCAGGGAGTGCAGGGTGACCATGGATTTGTTCGCTGGGTAATCTGGTTTGAAACCATAGCGCTGGGCTTGCTGATGTTTTCCAGAGTGCGGTATTTCAGTGGCAAATCCTGGCCTATGGGTGATCGTGTACCTTTGTACATGTTGCTCCTGCTGGTATTGATTTTTGTCCTGCTGGCCATAGACCCACCCACGGTACTGATGCTGATCGGTCTGGTTTACGTGATAACTGGCCTGGTGATGACCATCTTTCGCCGCCAGCAACATCGCAACCGGCGGGAGCAGCGCCGCTCTTCAGGCAACGAAGCAGTTGCTGATGAAGACAGCGAGGACACAACTGCGTGATCAGTGAAGGACAACGCCTGCAGTATCTCGAAGCCATGGGCATTCAAGCCTGGATCAGTCGCGAACGGGCCAGCGACATTAACATGCCGGTGGTCGATTCTGTGGTCCAGCCCCAATCCGTAAACCGGCCAGCAGTTTCAAAACCGTCAAATCAGCAGGCCGTTGCGCACGCATCAGTCCTTCTGCATAGCTTTGTAATAGGGCCAGGTTCAGGATCAACCTTGTTGTTATGCAATCGGCCTGAAGATGCTGCTTTGCCTCTGGCCAATGATATTGCGCGCTGCCTGGTTGAAGCGCCCGTCTGGGGATGGCTGAGGCAAGAAATTGGCGGGCCAGGCAAAAAGGAAACCGGGCTCAGCCTGGAGCGGGCGATTGATGAACGTCTGTTCACGCGTGTGTTGTTATTCTGCGGCGATGCCACTGCCAGCCAGGCGGGTAAGGTTGAAGTCTTCAGCAGTGCCCGTATCATCTATGCACCGCCTCTGGCTGAACTTGCCAGAGACCCTGAACAAAAACGCAGCTTGTGGATGCAACTGCTCACACACGGCTGGTGTTCCCGCCGGGGCTGATTGAACCGCATGAGCGCTGCGCCACTGGACATGCAGTACCTGGTCAGACGGCTGGATTATGCCGATCTGGCCCGGGTTATGGAAATCGAACAGGCAGCCTATCCCTTCCCCTGGACCCTGGCGATCTTCCAGGATTGTCTGCGTGTCGGGTACAGCGGCAATGCACTGGTGCAGGACCAGCAATTGCTTGGTTATACCATGCTCACCCATGCTGCTGATGAGGCCCATTTGCTGAATCTTTGTATTGATCCGCATTGGCAGGGACAGGGTCTGGGGCATTTGCTGCTGGAACACGCCATTCAGTGGGCGCAGCAGATGGGTGTGGATTCCATGTTCCTGGAGGTCCGGCCCAGCAATAAAACCGGCATTTCCCTGTATCGAAAACACGGGTTTCGTGTAGTTGGCGAGCGTCCGGATTACTACCGGGCTGCAAAAGGCCGTGAAAACGCCCTGATCATGAAGTATGAATTACCTGGTCCGTTTGGGCCACGCAGTTCTGATTGGTCGGGGCAATTACCTTTCTGATGCTGCAGCGACGTTTTAATCAGAGCCTGCTTCTCAGTTATTCATGGATTGCAGTTTTTTGATCTGTTCATCCAGCCGCGTGAGGTTACTCTCATGCTCTGACAAACGCTGCCGCTCCTGTTCCACTACTTCTGCCGGAGCATTTTCCACGAAACGTCTATTGCCCAGCCTGGACTGGCAGGTTTTGACATGGGCTTTCTCGCCCTCCAGCTGTTTGTGCAATCGTGTCAGCTCGGCATCCACGTCTATCAATCCAGCCAGTGGCACCAGTATTTTGAGTTCGGCCAATAAGGCAACGGCGCACTGACTGGTATCGGCCAGGTCATCCACCCATTGGATGCTGGCGGCGCGCACCAGCTGGCCAAATACGCCCTGGTAGCACTGCAGGCGTTCGCGATCAGTTTCATTGCCACCCTGGAAGCGGATGTCCAGCGGCTTTCCGGGTGATATGTTCAGCTCGGAGCGGATCCGACGTACACCCTGGATCACTTCTTTCAACCAGTGGATGTCCTGATCAATGTCCTGATCGGGAGATTGGTCCCTGCGGCCGGCTTGCGGCCAGGGCTGCAGCATGATGGTATCGCCCTGGATACCCAATTGTGGCCGGATACGCTGCCAGATCTCCTCACTGATGAACGGCATGATGGGATGCAGACAACGCAGCGTGGTTTCCAGCACGCTCAGCAAGGTGTGACGCGTGGCTGGTTTGGCGTTTTCGTCTTCACCCTGCAAGGTTGACTTGGTGAATTCCAGGTACCAGTCGCAATACTCGTTCCAGACAAATTCGTACAATGATTGGGCAGCCAGATCCAGCCGGTATTCTCCCAGGTGAGCATCCACTTCACTGACCATCCGATCCATCCGCGACAGGATCCAGCGGTCTATAGGGCCTGGTTCGAAGCTGGCTTTGACGGTCTGGCCTTCGGTTTGCATCAGGACGAATCGTGCGGCATTCCACAGTTTGTTGCAGAAGTTCCGATTACCTTCAACTCGCCCCAGTTCAAAGCGGATATCGCGCCCGGTGGTGGCCAGGGCTGCAAAGGTAAATCGCAGGGCGTCGGTGCCATAGGCGGGAATGCCTTCAGGAAATTCCTTGCGTGTGGCTTTTTCGATGGCCGAAGCCATTTTTGGCTGCATCAGACCGGTGGTTCGTTTGGCAACCAGTGATTCCAGATCAATACCGTCAATCAGGTCCAGTGGATCCAGTACATTGCCCTTGGACTTGGACATTTTCTGGCCCTGTCCGTCGCGAATCAGGCCATGAATATAAACCGTCCGGAAGGGCACATCATCCATGAATTTCATGCCCATCATGATCATGCGGGCCACCCAGAAAAAGATGATATCAAAGCCGGTGACCAGCACACTTCCCGGATAAAAACTCTTCAGTCGCGCGGTGGGCTCAGGCCAGCCCAGTGTTGAGAAAGGCCACAGAGCTGATGAAAACCAGGTGTCCAGCACATCTTCGTCCTGGCGCAAACTGATGCTGCTATCCAGCCCGCAGCGCAGGCGTGCGTCCTGCTCGTCCATGCCCACGTAGATATTGCCCTTATCGTCATACCAGGCAGGAATCCGATGACCCCACCACAATTGCCGGCTGATGCACCAGTCTTCGATGCGGTGCATCCAGTCAAAGTAGGTGCGCGACCAGTTGGCTGGCACAAACTGGATACGACCGTCTTCCACGGCTTCGATTGCCGGTTTTGCCAGCGGCTCAACTTTTACATACCACTGATCGGTGAGATAAGGCTCCACAACGGCCTGGGAACGGTCACCGCGAGGTATCATCAGTTTGTGGCTTTCCACCCGTTCCAGCAGTCCTGCGGCTTGCAGGTCTGCAACAACCTTTTCGCGGGCTTTAAAACGATCCAGTCCCTGGTAGGCCAGGGGGGCGTTTTCGTTCAGCGTCGCATCCGGGTTGAGGATGTTGATCATGGGCAGATCGTGCCGCTTGCCGATCTCGTAATCGTTGAAATCATGTGCCGGGGTGATCTTGACACAACCGGAACCGAAGCCCGGGTCTACGTAATCGTCGGCAATGATGGGAATACGCCTGCCCGTCAGTGGCAATTCCAGCATCAGCCCGACCAGGTCGGAATAGCGCTCGTCTTGCGGATTAACGGCCACTGCGGTATCGCCCAGCAGGGTTTCCGGACGCGTGGTGGCTACCACCACCTGGCCCCGTCCATCCGCGCGCGGATAACAGATATGCCACAGCTTGCCGTTTTCTTCCTCGGACAGCACTTCCAGATCGGATAGTGCCGTATGGAGTACCGGGTCCCAGTTCACCAGGCGCTGGCCGCGATAAATCAGGCCTTCTTTGTAAAGCGATACAAAAACCTTGCGCACGGTTAGCGACAGTTCATCATCCATGGTGAAGCGGTGGGCTTGCCAGTCCACCGACGCGCCCAGGCGGCGCATCTGGCGGCTGATGGTATCGCCGGATTCTTCCTTCCATTGCCACACCGCTTCCACAAAGCGATCGCGCCCCAGGTCGTGACGAGATATGCCTTTGGCCAGCAACTGTCGTTCCACCACCATTTGCGTGGCGATGCCGGCGTGGTCTGTACCTGGCTGCCATAGGGTGTTCTTGCCCTGCATACGTTGACTGCGCGTGTGACAGTCCATGATGGTGTCCTGAAAGGCATGGCACATATGCATACTGCCGGTGACATTCGGCGGCGTCAGGATGATGCAATATCTGTATAA
>JANOGQ010000140.1:0-3992 GCA_031406105.1 Lysobacterales bacterium
CTGGACAACGCCGTCATTCGTGCCAGCCTGTTCGCAGGTTTTTTCCAGTTGGTCCGCCCGGTAAAGATCCAGCACGTGGGGCTCGGTCTTGGCGAGACGGCCCCAGCACTCGGCGAATCCGGAACGTTGGTTCCCTGCTTCCGGCGCCAAACGGCGTTTGTCCTTGTTGCCCGAGATAGCAGCGCTTTATCTGAAGCTCAAACATCAGGCCGAGCAGCAGTTGCAGGTACGGGTGGTTTCAGCCACTGCGCTTAACGATGAGCAAGTCAAACGCATGAGTGAAGCACTGGCGAAGCGCTTTAATTGCGCCATTGATCTAGAGCGTGAAATCGACCCCAGCGTGTTGAGTGGAGCGGTGATTTATGCCGGTGACCAGGTGATTGATGGTTCGCTGCGCGGCCGCCTGGAAAAGCTGAACAATGCGCTGTCGCGCTGACGAGGTTTGGGGTCAGAGTAAAGTGCCAGAGTCAATTACAAATTCGGGGTTTACGCGAGAGCAATGCCAGATTGACTCTGGCACTTTACTCTGACCCCCTAAATAGTCGGTCGCCGTAATGAGCGATCCAACAGGAAGCAAACGATGCAAGCAACACTGAACCCATCTGAAATCAGCGAGTTGATCAAACAGCGTGTTGAACAGCTGAATATCAAAGCCGAAACGCGCAACGAAGGCACGGTAGTCAGTGTGTCCGACGGTATCGCTCGCATTCACGGCCTCGAAGACGCCATGCAGGGCGAAATGATCGAGTTCCCCGGTAACACCTTCGGCCTGGCGCTCAACCTCGAGCGTGATTCGGTCGGTACGGTAATCCTGGGTGACTACGAGCACATCACCGAAGGCGATACGGCCAAGTGCACCGGTCGCATCCTCGAAGTGCCGCACGGTCCTGGTTTGCTGGGCCGCGTAGTCGATGCCCTGGGCAACCCCATTGACGGCAAAGGCGCCATCGTCAACGACGGTTTCGCACCGATAGAAAAAGTAGCCCCGGGCGTTATCTGGCGTAAATCGGTAGACCAGCCGGTCCAGACCGGTTTGAAGTCCATCGATGCGATGGTGCCGATCGGTCGTGGCCAGCGTGAGCTGATCATCGGCGACCGACAGATTGGTAAATCGGCTATCGCCATCGATACCATCATCAACCAGGCCAAATCGGGCATTAAGTGCATTTACGTGGCCATTGGTCAGAAACAATCCACCGTAGCCAACGTGGTTGCCAAGCTGGAAGAGCACGGTGCCATGCAGCACACCATCGTGGTGAACGCCTCGGCCTCTGAATCGGCCGCCATGCAGTACATTGCGCCTTACTCCGGTTGCACCATGGGTGAGTATTTCCGTGATCGTGGCCAGGACGCGCTGATCATTTATGACGATCTGACCAAGCAGGCCTGGGCTTATCGCCAGGTATCCTTGTTGCTGCGTCGCCCGCCGGGCCGTGAGGCCTACCCGGGTGACGTGTTCTACCTGCATTCCCGTTTGCTGGAACGCGCTGCTCGCGTAAACGTGGCATATGTCGAGAAATTCACCGAGGGCAAGGTCAAAGGCAAAACAGGTTCTTTAACCGCGCTGCCGATTATTGAAACCCAGGCTGGTGACGTGTCGGCTTTCGTGCCGACCAACGTGATCTCCATAACGGACGGCCAGATTTTCCTCGAAACCGATATGTTCAACTCCGGTATTCGACCGGCGGTAAATGCTGGCTTGTCCGTTTCCCGCGTGGGTGGTGCCGCACAGACCAAGGTTATCAAGAAGCTCGGTGGCGGTATCCGGCTGGCCTTGTCACAGTATCGCGAATTGGCGGCATTCGCCCAGTTTGCCTCGGATCTCGATGACGCCACCCGCAAACAGCTGGATCGTGGCCAACGGGTTACCGAACTGATGAAACAGGCGCAGTACAGCCCCCTGTCAGTAGGCCAAATGGCTGTCTCCCTGTATGCCGTTGATCGCGGTTTCATGGACCAGGTGCCCCTGAACAAGCTGGGTGCGTTTGAAGCGGCTCTGGTTGATTCTCTGGGGGCTACCCAGGCCGGCCTGATGGAACAACTGGATGCCGGTAACTGGACCGATGAAATCGAATCGCAATTGAAAGCGGCGGTTACCGAGTTCAGCGCCAGCGGCAGCTGGTAAGACCGGTGGGGTCAGAGTAAAGGGACAGAGTAAAAGGTGTGTTTACGCACCTCATTGGCCTAGAGAAATTTTTACTCTGTCCCTTTACTCTGACCCCATAACTAAGTGGAGCAGGATTTAATGGCAGGTGGCAAGGAGATTAAAGGCAAGATCAAGAGTATCGAGAACACCCGCAAGGTGACCTCGGCGCTTGAGATGGTCTCTGCCAGCAAGATCAAGAAGTCGCAGGATCTGATGCGCGCGACGCGCCCCTATGCCCGGATGATTCGCAAAGTGATGAGCCACCTCGGGCGCGCCAACCCCGAGTATCGACATCCGTTTACAATCCGGCGCGAAAAGATCAGTAAAGTCACCTACATCATCATATCCACCGATCGTGGACAATGTGGTGGACTGAACAGCAACCTGTTCAAGTTGGCCATCGCCCATTCGCGCCAGTGGCAGGGAACTGATACCAAGATCAGCCTGGTCACTTTGGGCAAAAAGGCCACAGCCTATTTCCGCAATTTCCCGGTGGAAATTGCTGCCTCAGAGAGCAATTTCGGCGATCGGCCACAAATTGCCAAGTTGATTGGGGCGATCAAGGTCGTTTTGGATGCCTATCGTGAAGGCACGGTGGACCGGGTGTATCTGGTGTACAACGACTTCATCAATACCATGGCGCAGCGACCTGCACTGGATCAATTGCTGCCGCTGCCGGAATCCGAAGAAGAAGAAATACCTGATATCTGGGATTACATCTACGAGCCCGATGCTGAAAAGCTGCTGGACACGGTGCTGGTCCGGTACATCGAGACACAGGTTTACCAGGCGGTGCTGGAAAACCTGGCTTCCGAACACGCAGCCCGCATGGTCGCCATGAAGAGCGCCACCGATAACGCAGTGGAATTGATCGGCGAACTGAAGCTGGCCTATAACAAGGCGCGGCAGGCTGCGATCACACAAGAAATTTCTGAAATTGTAGCAGGGGCTGCGGCCGTTTAAGGTCCGCCCGATGCAGAGGAGCAAGTAAGTAATGAGTGCTGGAAAAATCGTTCAAATCATCGGCGCCGTTGTGGACATTGAGTTCTCACGCGATGCCATGCCGCGGATATTCAATGCCCTGACGGTAGACAATACCGAGATTACGCTGGAGGTGCAGCAGCAGCTTGGCGACGGCGTGGTACGAACCATTGCACTCGGCTCCACTGATGGGCTGAAGCGCGGCCTGCAGGTACGCGATACCGGCGCGGCCATTTCCGTGCCGGTGGGAGCCAAGACTCTCGGCCGTGTGATGGACGTTTTGGGCAGGCCGATTGATGAGGCGGGGCCCATTGGCGAATCCAAGCGCATGCCTATTCACCGCAAAGCACCGACCTATGAAGAGCAGGCAGGCGGCAATGAGTTGCTGGAAACCGGCATCAAAGTAATCGACCTGATCATGCCGATCTCTAAGGGCGGCAAGGTAGGCCTGTTCGGCGGCGCCGGTGTGGGCAAAACCGTAACTCTGATGGAATTGATCCGCAACATCGCCATCGAGCACAGCGGCTTCTCGGTGTTCGCCGGTGTAGGTGAACGCACTCGTGAAGGCAACGACTTCTACCACGAGATGAAAGACGCCGACGTACTGAACAAGGTGGCGCTGGTCTATGGCCAGATGAATGAGCCGCCTGGCAACCGCCTGCGTGTGGCGCTGACCGGGCTGGCCATTGCCGAAGAGTTCCGTGACGAAGGCCGTGACGTGCTGATGTTCATCGACAATATCTATCGCTACACGCTGGCTGGCACCGAGGTGTCTGCCTTGTTGGGAGCATGCCTTCAGCGGTAGGCTACCAGCCCACACTGGCGCTGGAGATGGGCTTGCTGCAGGAACGCATCACCTCAACCA
>JANOGQ010000169.1:0-10263 GCA_031406105.1 Lysobacterales bacterium
GCCTATGTGCGCTTTGCCTCGGTTTACAAGCGGTTTGAAGACGTGCAGGCCTTCCGTGACCTGATTGAGCGGCTGGAGCTTAAAGGACCGGCCATTCCTGACCAGCGCCAGGGCGATTTGTTGCGGGCTCCTGCTGACAGAAGACCGCGGCGGAAAAAGTGAGCTTTTCGGGCTTTGATCACCAGTGCATGGCCGAGGCACTGCGCCTGGCGGCATTAGGTATGTACAGCGCGCAGCCCAACCCGCGGGTGGGCTGTGTTATCGCTGCTCAAGGCAAAATCGTGGGGCGCGGCTATCATCAGCGCTCGGGGGAAGCTCATGCGGAAGTTCATGCCTTGCAGAATGCGGGCACTGCAGCCCATGGAGGCACGGCGTATGTGACCCTGGAACCCTGCAGCCACCACGGTCGCACACCCCCATGCGCTACAGCCCTGGTGCAAGCAGGTGTTAGCCGCGTAGTGATGGCCATGGAAGATCCCCACGAAGTCGTCAATGGCGCCGGCCGGAAGATATTGCAGGACGCCGGTAGGGTGGTTGAAACAGGATTGATGAAGGAATCGGCCGAATCCCTGAATCCCGGCTTCCTGCAGCGTATGCGGCTGGGGCGGCCCTGGGTTCGTATCAAACTGGCAAGCAGTATCGACGGCCGCACAGCCTTGGCCAATGGTGCAAGCCAGTGGATAAGCTCTGCAGCATCAAGGCAGGATGTACAGCTGTGGAGAGCCAGGTCCAGTGCGATCCTGACGGGTATTGGCACGGTTCTGGCGGATGATCCAGAGATGACGGTCAGGCTGGAAGGTATTGAACAGCAACCAGTGCGCGTGATTGCTGACAGTCGCTGGCGCACTCCTGTGGGCAGTCGTCTTTTGCGGCAGCCGGGCAGAGTCATTATCGCTGGCAGTCAGCGTTTTGAGGCACCGCGGGAGCTTCGGGATACGGGCGTTCATCTGCTTGCCTTGCCGGAAGTGGATGGCAAGCTGGATTTACAGGCTTTGCTCACATCGCTGGCAAATGAGCAGGTCAACGAATTGCAGGTTGAAGCGGGTGAAAAACTTTGTGGTGCTCTCTTGAAACTGGATCTGGTTGATGAAGTACTTTTGTACCAGGCCCCGGTAATACTGGGTGAGGGGGGTGCTGGTCTTTTTGCGGGGCTGGAAACGCATTCGATGGAGCAAAGGATACGACTGCAATTGATTGAGAGCTGCTTTGTGGGTGACGATCAACGACTCCGCTATCGTCCTTTGCGGCAATCGCAGGAGCAGCATTGATATGTTTACCGGAATTGTCCATTCACGTGGCACAGTGCTGGAAATCATTTCCCTGGGGGGAGATTTGCGTTTGCGTATCAACAGTGGTGAGCTGGAATTGAGCCAATGCACAGCAGGTGACAGCATTGCGGTATCAGGTGTTTGTCTGACCATGTTGCAGCCTCAGGGCAGTGAATTTTTCGCGGATGTATCAGCAGAAACCCTGCAACTGACAACCCTGGGATCTACAGAGGCGGGTGATAGTGTCAACCTGGAGCTGGCCCTGACTTTGCAGGACAGGCTGGGCGGGCATCTGGTTAGTGGCCATGTCGATGGAATGGGCCGTTTGATCCACAGGTATGAAGATGGCCGCGCTCAGCGATTTGAGTTTGAGCTGCCGATGGAGCTGATGCGTTATATTGCTCAAAAGGGCTCGGTCACCATAGACGGTGTCAGCCTGACGGTGAATGAAGTGCAGGGCAGCAGATTTTCCGTATGCCTGATTCCGCATACACAGGAAGTCACCAGTCTCGGTGCATTACAGCCAGGTCAGAAGGTCAATATTGAAGTAGATCTGGTAGCGCGTTACCTGGAAAAATTATTGGTCGGCGAAAAATCGGCGACAACAGACAAGATTGGAGTTAATCGTGAGTGAAGCCAGGTCATTGAACAGTGTGCCCGAGCTGCTCGAAGAAATTCGCGCAGGGCGCATGATTGTACTGATGGACGATGAAGATCGTGAAAATGAAGGCGATCTCATCATGGCAGCCTCCAAGGTGCGTCCCGAAGATATCAATTTCATGGCGCGATTTGGTCGCGGCCTGATCTGCCTGCCATTAACGCGCGAACGCTGTCACCAGCTCAATCTGCCACTGATGGTGAATATCAACCAGACCCGTTTTGCTACCAATTTCACAGTGTCGATTGAAGCTGCGGAAGGTATTACCACAGGTATTTCGGCTTATGACCGGGCCCAGACGATACGCACTGCAGTGCAGCCGGATGCGGCTCCACGCGATCTTTCCCAACCAGGTCACGTGTTTCCCCTGATGGCCCAGCCCGGCGGTGTGCTGGCACGCGCAGGGCACACGGAAGCCGGCGTGGACCTGGCCATGCTGGCTGGTCTGGAACCAGCAGCCGTGCTGGTGGAGATTCTCAATGAAGATGGCAGCATGGCGCGGCGGCCACAGCTGGAAGCTTTTGCCCGCGAGCATGGCCTGAAGATCGGCACCATCGCCGAATTGATTCACTATCGCATGCAAACCGAACGATCCATAGAGCAAGTCTCCCGGCATGAAGTTGAAACCGACTTTGGGCCCTTCGTGCTGCACACCTATCGCGATACTATTGAAGGCCGCTTGCATCTGGCGCTGATGCGCGGTGAGCCGGATCCCGAATACGGATTCCTGGTGCGCGTGCATGTGCAGAATCCACTCAGTGATGTATTGGCAATTCAGCGCTCAGACTTCGGCTTACCGGTCAGAACTGCACTTGCAGAAATCGCTGCGCAGGGCAGTGGAGTGCTACTGGTATTGGGTAGACATGGTTCTGACGAAGAATTATTGCGACAAATACAGCAACAACCCGAGCCCAGTGTGATACCTAGTGGCGATAACCGCCGTTCACGTGAACTTCGATCCTATGGCATAGGCGCACAGATCATAGCCGACCTGGGTGTGCGCAAAATGCGCGTGCTCAGTGCTCCCTGGAAACTGACTGGCCTGGCTGGTTTTGGTCTCGAAGTTACTGAGTACCTGAATCCGTCACTCACCAGTGAATCAGGTGAGCTTGCAGCATCTCAAAAACTGCAAAGTGGAGCGAAGGCCCATGGCTGAACAAGCCAGTAATACGCGGCCCCGCATTGGAATCGCGGCCAGTCGCTTCAATCAGTTTATTGTTGAGCAGCTGGTAGAAGGTGCGCGTGATGCTTTGCTGCGCAACGGCATTTCACAGCAGCAGCAGGAACTGATCTGGGTACCCGGTGCCTTTGAGTTGCCCTTACTGGCAGATCGCATGGCAGCCACCGGGCGATTCGATGCCATCATTACCCTGGGTGCGGTGATCAGGGGTGGTACGCCACATTTTGAATTTGTCGCGGGTGAATGTGCCAGCGGCATCGCCCGGGTGGCGCTGGATCACGGCTTGCCTGTGGCATTCGGCGTATTGACTACAGACAGCATCGAACAGGCACTGGATCGAGCGGGTAGTGGCGAAGGTAATAAAGGTTTTGATGCAGCCATAACAGCTTTGGAAATGATCCGCACTTTGCAGCAGCTTGCGTCTGGCCCGCTCAGGCCCGGATTGTGAGCGCTACCCATCCACATGAGCCAGTGCAACGGGCCCGCCGACGGGCTCTTCAGGCCTTGTACCAGCACCAGTTGACCGGCCAGGAAGCGGGTCTCATCCTGCTGCAGTTTCGGCAGACCCAGGACTTCAAGGGTGTTGACGATGCTTATTTTGAACAGCTGGTCCGCGGAGTAATAAGGCAGCAAGCCGAACTGGATGAAAAGCTGCAGCCGTTTCTTGATCGCTCGCTGGAAGTATTGGACGTCATCGAGAAGAATGTTTTGCGGATTGGCGCCTGGGAGTTACTCAACGCACCGCAGTTGCAGTTCAGAATTGTTCTGGATGAGGCCATCGACCTGGCTCGACGTTTTGGTGCCGAGCAGGGACATGCCTTCGTAAATGCTGTGCTCGACAAGGCTGCCCGGGCCTGGCGATCTGCAGAGTTTGCAGAAATTTGAGTTCCATCATGTGCCCTGCTCAGGTGCTGTCTAAATTCATCAAGCCTGAAGCATGAGCGAATTCAGCCTCATAGCGCGATTGCAGAGTCTGTTCGATCAGCATCAGCAATCATGCAAGCATCCCGCGGTACTTGGAATTGGTGACGATGCAGCGGTGTTGGATGTGCCGCAGGGCAAGCATCTACTGGTGACCACCGATACACTGGTCAGCGGTGTCCACTTTTTCGCAGATGACGCACCGGCAGATATTGCTGCCAAGGCGCTGGCCGTGAATCTCAGTGACCTGGCTGCAATGGGCGCTGAACCTGCCTGGTTTTTCCTGGCGATCTCCCTGCCTCAGGAGGATACGCAATGGTGGGATGATTTCTGCAAGGGCTTAGCTGAAATGGCCATGGCCGTGGGAATACAGTTGGCAGGTGGTGATACCACGCAAGGCCCTTTATCGGTAAACATTACTGCCATGGGTTTGGTGGATAAGGGCAAGGCCTTGGGTCGGGACGGTGCAAAACCGGGTGATCTGGTGCTGGTCTCGGGACGCCCAGGCCTGGCAGCCCTTGCGTTGCGGCAAAAGCTGGCGGGTCAAAACCCATATCCTGAAGCGCTGAACGCTTTATTGCGGCCTGTGCCCAGGCTGGCTTTGGGCCAGGCGCTGACGGGATATGCCAGTGCCTGTATCGATGTGTCCGATGGTTTGGCGGCAGATCTCGGCCATATACTCAAGGCCTCAGAGTGCGGTGCTGAGATCTTTCTCGATCAGTTGCCGCGGCATGCAGCACTATCAAGTCTGATCCCCGAACAGCAATGGCTACTGCAATTGGCGGGTGGTGACGATTACGAACTGTGCTTTACTGTGCCGCCACAATACCAGCGGGCGTTGCTGAACTTGCAAGATCAGGCTGGCGTGGCTGTGCAGGTAATCGGCACGATCACAGAATCTGCTGGTTTGAAATTGATACAGCCGGATGGCCAGGAGTTTGCATTGGATCACAGCGGCTACCAACACTTCGCCAACCATTCCGATCAGGATCTCTATGGTTTCTGAGAATACTGCCAAAGTAGCACCAGCTGGCATTGCACAGTTGGCATTCGGTACTGTCGCGGGATTTTTTGCGCTGGGATTCGGCTCGGGCCTGTCGCCACGCGCGCCAGGAACCATGGGCAGCCTGGCGGCAATACCGTTGGCCCTGCTGCTGCTTCCCCTGTCGCCGCTGGCCTATGGCCTGCTACTGCTGGGGGCCTTTATCTTCGGCATTTATTGCTGCGGGGAAACCAGCCGACGCATGGTAGTGGAAGACCCCGGCGCCATAGTCTGGGACGAAATCGTAGCCATGTGGCTGGTACTGGCTTTTGTGCCAGCATCCTGGGGCTGGTGGCTAAGCGCTTTCCTGCTGTTCCGTCTGTTTGATATTGCCAAGCCCTGGCCTATACGCTGGCTGGATCATACGATTAAAGGTGGCTTTGGAATCATGCTGGACGATATTCTGGCTGCCATCTATGCCATCATCGTATTGCTGCTGGCTCAAAGGATTTTGCCGATCTAGTTCATGGCTTGATAAGTCCCCCGGCATGGATTCAGTCGGTGTAGTCAAACACTTTTACAACTTTCGCCACACCACCCACATTCCGCACCACCTCGGCAACCGCCTCCCCTTCAGCCTGGGTGACAGTTCCCATCAAATAAACCACGTTACGTGCAGTCAGTACTTTAATGCGGGTGGCATCGAAACCAGCTACCGGATTCCTGGCGGCGAGGACTGAGTTGACTTTGGTGGTCATATAGCTATTGCTCAGCCGGTCAGCTGCGCTGCTGGGCGGCATGATTTCGAGTTCATTCACCACCCGCTCCATGCCGCTGAGTTGCGAGGTCAATTCGGTGGCGAGCGCCTTGTTGGATTCACTTTTGGTTTCGCCAGCCATCAGCAAGGTTTTATTGTGAACTTCTACCTTGATGTGGTCATCAGTATCGAACTCAGGTCTCGAGAACAATAAATCGATAGACCGCGTTTCCATAGTCTGGTCATCAATGATGGTGCCACTACTGCGTCGTTGATCGCGAGGTGCACAGGCAGTCAACAGCAATGTCAGGAAAAGCAGGGCAAGCGGCCGGGCCAGTTTCAGAAAGCCCTTATGCCTGGTAGATGCAAGTTGATGGGCCATCCTTTTCTCCATAAGTATTCAAGCCATGAATCTGACGTTTGTAAGCACTGCAGACACAGCAGTTTCCTCAATTGTCTGCCAAAAAGGCATTCTGAATCCAATCAAATTCGAATTGTGATTCTGCACTGCCTTTAACCTGCCCCACAGAAACGACATCAAATCGACAGGCCTGGTGTGAACTGATTCTTTTGCTGCGCAGATACCAGGATGCACAGGTGATCAGCTTGCGACGTTTGGTATGCGTAATACTTTCAGCGCCACTGCCATGTTGCCCCAGTCGGCGAAAACGGACTTCGGTAAATACCAGGCAGTCAGCATCGCGCAATACCAGGTCGATTTCTCCCATTCGGCAACGAAAGTTGCGTTGCAGGATTGTGAGACCCCGTTGCCGTAAAAAGGATTCAGCGGCAGCTTCTGCTGCCCGGCCGATGGCGATTCGGTCAATCATTTTCTCCGCTTGCGCCCTGTTCTGACTTGGTGAGGTTTTCTGCAACCCACGGCACCGGTATGCCATTGGCGAATACGGCCCATCCAGGTTCTCGTTGCAGAGTTGCAAGCGGCCCTGCTGAATAGCTTCCGGATTGTCCGGGAAAATGAAAATCTTCATCGCTGCGCATTAGTTCTAACCAGGGAAGAATATTCCAGGCATCACGGCCCAGTGCAAACAGAGGCGTAAAACCACCTCCCTTCAAGCTGGGCATTTCCGGCATATTTCGCATTCCTGCGTAGCTTATCTGCAAGGGTGCTGCAGGAAAGCGCACACCATTGAGATCCTGATCACGGGCTCGATCCGGCAGGCCTGAAAAGATTCTTGCACTGGCAAACACGGGGATATCACCGGCATTGTGGAAACGCAATTGCGGGCGGATCAAGCGACCCTGGATGGTGTTGGCAGCCAGAAATATGACATCCACATCGTCACGTCTGACCGGTTCGTAATCAAGTTGCAGTTGCAAAGTGTTTTCCAGTTGTTGTTTGCGCGATTTGCTCTGATCCAGCTGCAGCAAACGCTCCAGCACCGCAGAGTGATCATTCTCGTACTCAAGGAATCGGCCCGATACCACAATTTGCCTGTCATCCTGTAGGAATTGTTCGCTGAATACCGTAACCACACGCTCGCCCCATTCGCTTTCCGGGGCGATCACCATGGCGCGGGAAAAGCCGGCTTCTGCCATGGCCATTGCGGTAGCACGGACTTCCGCATCCTGAGACAGGGAAATTCCATTGATCTGGTTGCCCAGGCCCAGCAGTGCAGAAAAACCTTCAGCTATATCGTTCAGTGCCAGCACTGGTGTGCGCAGATCGCTGAGCTGCAGCAATGCCGATATGGCTTCAGTCTGGAGTGGGCCGATGATGTAGTCAGCACCCAGGTCCCGTGCTTCAAAGTAAGCACCGGGTATGGATTCGGGCTCGCTACCACTGTCGATAAAGAAAATCTGGGAAGTGCCCGGATTATCCAGAAATGCACTGACCATGCCGTCGCGCAACGCCTCAGCTGCAGCCTGCAGCCGACCGCTGCTGGGAAGTAACACCGCAACTTTCGCTGGCCCCTGAAAATCCTGGCGATAGTTCAGCCACAGATCCAGGGCATCTTCTGCAGCCAGGTAGTGATTAGCGTTGCGGGCTTTCCATGCCATAACTGCCGGCTCGAGCTGGTTGGCATCAATCAGGTTTTGGCGGATGACCAGTACGAGATCCAGCCAGGGATCCAGGTCTGGATCGGCTCGTGGTCGATCGGCCAGGGCCCTCAATTCGCGCGAAGGTATGGGCTGCATGGCTCTGAGCAGTGCCAGAGCAGCGACTGGGTCGTAGGCGCTCATGCGATCGGCCATGTCGTGAATCTGGCTTAGGTCAAGGCTGGAGTCCACTTCTACAGCGGCAGTAACCTGGGCTTGTAAATCGTTGAAACGAGCCAGCGAGCCTGCCGGTAAATCAGCTTGTGCCGAGCGCAACAGCTTGGCAGCTTCGGGGTAGTGGCCTGCCCTCAGGGCCAGTTCTGCCTGCACCAGCTCAAGCCGGGCACGTTGCGCTGGCGGCAGTTCCTGCTTGTTGATCCAGCGCAACAGGCTTTCTGCGCGCTCCGGTTCATCCGCCAGCAACCAGGCATCTGCTGCAGAAATACGCAGCACATCAGCCTCGTCTGTCGATGCCGAAACGGCGCTGGATTGCCATAGTCGCGCGGCATCGGCATAGTTTCCGCGATCAAAAGACTGTTGTGGATTTTCCGCGGCCGGCTCTTTAACAGGCGCAGGTGCTTGCCTGGTGGCGCAGGAACTCAGTACCAGGATCGACAAAATCAGCAGCAGACCCACAAAACAGTAGTCGCGGCATTGATTCATGAAACTGTGTGCAGAGCGTGCGCAGCAGATACCCTGTGGCGCATGTTGATTTTGTCTGATTGCTTTCATTGGGCTGCCCGGCAGTGTGCATACTGCCCTGGTTTGATTTAAGGAAATTTGTCAACGGCATAATACCGCAGACCGCCGCCGAATAAATCGCTACGGAATAATCCATAATGTAGCCCTTCGCGACTGCTTTGCAGCCAAATTTAGGTCCCAATTGGCTACCTGGTCAGCTTGCCAAACAATGCAGGAAATATTCATGTCCATGGCCGAACTATTCATCGTTGCCACGCCCATAGGCAATCTGGGAGATATAACCCAGCGGGCGATTGATACCCTGGCGAAAGTGCAGCTGATAGCTGCAGAAGATACGCGCCATAGCCGCACACTGCTATCTGGCCTTGGCATCAAAAAGCCGCTGGTGGCGCTGCATGAGCATAACGAAGAAGCCATGGCACCCAAGCTGGTAGATCAGTTGTTGGCCGGTGAATCCATTGCTCTGATTTCTGATGCAGGCACTCCATTGCTGTCAGATCCGGGGTTCAGGCTGGTGCGACTGGCGATTGAAAAGGGCATCCGGGTTACGCCCTTACCCGGCCCCAGCGCCATAGTGACTGCTCTTTCAATTGCCGGAATTCCAACCGATAGATTTGTCTTTGAGGGCTTCCTGCCTGCCCGGCAAGCTGCACGGGAGGCGCGGCTGAATGCACTCAGCGGCGAATCGCGCACCCTGGTGTTTTTCGAATCCAGTCACCGAATTCTCGACTGCCTGGCGGATATGGCCAACACGCTGGGCGCGGATCGCTCTGTGGCCATCTGTCGTGAGCTTACCAAGCAGTTTGAAACGGTTTTGCGTGGGCCGATAGCTGAAGTGCAGAAATTGATCAGCTCTGACGCCAATCAGCAGAAAGGTGAATTCGTGCTGGTGGTTGCCGGTGCCAGCGAAAATGCCAACGAAAAAATGGCCCAGGCCATCAGTATGGCTCGAGCCCTGCAGGAGTATTTGTCTGCCAGTCAAGCTGCCCGAATCGCCGCAAAGCTTTGTGGCGTATCGCGTCGGGAGCTTTATGAGGATATTTGGGGCCAGAGTAAAAATTCTGATGACTGAGGCGGTTCATTGAGGACGGGCGAAATTTTTACTCTGATCCCAAATATCTGAATCGTTATCCGGGTAGAATGACGCCGGGAGTTGGCCAGGCAATCGTCCGGCAAGGCTGTAAGGCCTGCCGGGAGGAAAGTCCGGGCTCCACAGGGCAGAGTGCCAGGTAACACCTGGGAGGCGTGAGCCTACGGAAAGTGCAACAGAGAGTATACCGCCGGGCAGCTGCAAGGCCGTCAGGTAAGGGTGAAATGGTGCGGTAAGAGCGCACCGCGCAGGTGGTAACACTCTGTGGCTAGGTAAACCCCACTCGGAGCAAGACCAAATAGGAAGGCTATGCTGCGGCCCGTAGCGCCTTCGGGTAGGTTGCTTGAGGGCGTCGGTGACGGCGTTCCCAGATGAATGATTGCCACAGACTTCGGTCTGAACAGAACCCGGCTTATCGGCCGACTCCCACTTTTCTTTTTGCTTCCTCTTTCTTTAGAAAGCACGGCGTAATTTGGCCCCAGACTCGTTCACCGCCCCTGATTCCCGATATCCGCCGGCCTTCGGCTTCGTTCAAACCGCATTGGTTCTCGGTGGGCTCGCTCTCCTGCATCCCTTGATAGCTCTCGGGCATCCTGCCCTCCGCTATCTAAGGATGCACGAGAGCGATCCAAGCGTTTCGGGCCGGT
>JANOGQ010000181.1:0-2849 GCA_031406105.1 Lysobacterales bacterium
GGATTGTGGCCATGCTCGTCTTGTACACATCCACGCCGGCCACAGACTCGGAAGCCAGGTTGGAGAAGTCGAACGCGCGGGATGAGCTGAAGGTAGTTCCCTGCAGGCTGGTTCCCGGCATCTGGCGGCCGTTCAGCAGTACCAGGTTGAAGTCCGGGCCGATACCGCGAACCGTGATGCGCTGGCCTTCGCCCTCGACACCGCGCGTACCCGAGGTGCCCGAGCGGTCAATGGACACACCCGTAATGCGCTGCATCGCCTCGGCAAGGTTGGTGTCGGGAAATTTACCGATATCTTCGCTGGTAATGGCGTCGACCACACCATTCGCCTCACGCTTTCTGTCCATGGATTCAATCAAACTGCCGCGGATGCCAGTTACAACCACTTCCTCCAGCATGTCCTCGGGTTTATCATTTGCAGCAAGCTCTGCCTGATCTTCGGCCACCGCTTCATTGTCAGGCTGATCGGGCGAATCCTGAGCGTATGAAGGTGTAATGGCGGAAATACCCAAGGCAATAGCAATTCCCGTTGCCAGGGGTGTTTTACAGAATTTCACTTTCTTCATTGGAGAGCCTCTGCGTGTGCATGTGAAGTTGGCATTGCCTCTGGCAATGCATGACCGTGTTTATTTTTCTGCAAAGTTTTAGAAAAAATCCTGCCAACTGCCTTCAAAACTTTGTGACAGCTTTTTGACAGCGCTGTCAGAATTTTCTTTATAAACCTGATTGACAGCGTTGTCAACGTGCGAGTATTTTGTGAAACGCAGTCGAAACGGGATAGCCCAGCATGCGAAAATTGGATAGCAACATCTCACTTGAAGCCAGAGAGCGCGGTGCCTGGCAAGGTCGCGTTCCCGGCTACCTACTGCTTATCCACACCTTGGCGGTGGCTGACAAACTGAAGCACGAGCGACCCCATTGATGCAGTGCCTGATCTATCCCTGGCTTGTCTGCCTGCTGCTGGCTGTCACTACTTCAGCCGGGGCTGATTCAAAACCTCAGACACACGAACCTGGCCGCACCCATTACCGGGCACCCAGGGCGCTTTTGACGCCGGAAATCGACGGCATTGCAGACGAAGCCGCGTGGGCCCAGGCTGAATGGCAGAAGGTGGACCAGTTGTGGCTGGGACCGGAATTGAGCGCTACTGGTTTCTCGGGCCGTTACAAGGTGGTCTGGGCGCCTGAAAAGCTATTCGTGCTGTTCGAATTCGTCGACGATGTGCTGTATGACGGCCATCGTGACCCATTGCTGCAGTACTGGGACGACGACACCCTGGAAATTTTTATCGATGAAGATTTTTCCGGGGGAGACCATCAGTTCAACCACAATGCGTTTGCTTATCATCTGTCACTGGACAATCGTGCAATCGATATTGGAACAGATCAAAAGGCGCGCGACTATTCTCATCATGTCCAAAGCAACTGGAAACAATCCCCTGAGGGAATTACCTGGGAGGTCGCGATCAAGGTCTATGCCGATGATTACGAGGATGACTCCGCTTCAAACCAGCCAGTAATTCTCTACCCAGGCAAGATCATGGGGTTGATGGTGGCTTATTGTGACAATGACGGCAGCGAGTTACGTGAAAATTTCATCGGCTCAGAGTCTGTTTTATCGGGTCCAAAGGACCGTGGCTGGATTGACGCGGGCTTGTTCGGCGCCCTGGAATTGGTAGATGGCACATAAAAGCACCCATATGACTGTGAATTTTTCGGCCAGGAGCGATAAGGCCTCCAGTGGCCATTTCGTGTCGCTGGGCAATCAACGCTTCTACCAGATTCGAAATGTAGATTCGCTAAGACCCTTCTTGATCAGCGTGGTCAGCAGTGACGACCACTGGCAATTTGTTTCTTCCACCGGTGGCTTGACAGCTGGAAGAGTCTCTCCAGACACGGCTTTGTTTCCTTACATCACAGTGGACAAGCTGCATGACAGCAGCACACACACCGGCTGCATCACTGTGTTTCGAGTCAAGGGCCTTCATGAAGAGCGGGTATGGGAACCGTTCAACCAGGATCAACACGACCGTTATGCCTTCAGCAGGAACCTGTACAAGACCCTGGGGGGCGACGCGCTGTGTTTCGAGGAAGTCAACCACGATCTGCAACTGGCGTTCCGCTACACCTGGCGTACCAGCCGGGAATACGGTTTCGTTCGCCAGTGCGAAATCGAGAACCTCGCGCAGACGCCAATAAAAATCGACTTGCTAGACGGCCTGCGAAACATTCTGCCGGCAGGAACCCCGCCTTACATCCAGACTGTTTCCAGCAACCTCGTGGATGCTTACAAATGGAACGAGCTGGATGGAGACACTGGGCTGGCACTGTTTACGCTCTACGCCGGCATTACGGATCGTGCGGAACCTTATGAATCCATGAAAGCAAGCACGGTGTTTTGCCTTGGTTTTGCCGCGCGGAAAGTCATGATATCCAGTGCCCAGATCGGCCAATTCCGGCGCGGTGGGCCAGTCAAACAGGAAAACCATACCCGCGGCGTGCGGGGTGCATATCTGCTTAACGCCACGTTGGAGTTGCCACCCGGAAAGTCAAAGACCTGGCAGTTTGTCGCCGATATCGAAAAAACCCAAAGCCAGGTGCTGGGTTTGCGCCAACGGCTCTCAGATCCTGCCGAGCTTGCCCAGTCCATCGATGTGTCGATTGAACAGGGTAGCGATGCCTTGACAAGGTTAATGGCTGCCACCGACTCGCTCCAGTTGACGGCGGAAGAGTCGGTTTCGGCTCACCACTACGCCAACGTCATGTTCAATGTATTACGCGGCGGAACTCTGGTTGACCAATATGATGCGCCTGCTGAGGACTTCCGCCAAAACGTCAAGCACTTCAATTT
>JANOGQ010000272.1:0-4539 GCA_031406105.1 Lysobacterales bacterium
TACCAGATCCGGCGCCACGAACACATGGCCGGTGATTCTGAAGGGATGCTTCAGTTCCCATGGCTCTACCGATACAGAAAGTGTGCGTTTTGGGGTCATGTCAATTTTCCATTTGTAATTGCTGGTGTTGTTGCGTGCCAGCGGAAATGATGGACATGGTAAGGTGAAGGTTGGGGCAGCAGATAGGCCGATACGTCAACAAAATATGCAAAATCGGTAGTACTAAAAAAGCGCTTCAAAGATTCCGAACCTTCCAAATCAGAGTGCCTGCTGGCAGAGAGGGATATGCCGTTTCTGCATACTAATTGGCCGACTCTGACTATCCGATGGGATGCAGAAAAGCCTAATATCAGCTAGCGTAGCATTGGTCGGAATTTGATCAGGGCCGTCAGACCGTTAAAACAATGATTAGGCACGTCAACATCTACTGCGGGGAAATGGCATCCATGAATAACTCGAATTCGTATTTGGCAAAAATGATCAGCCTCGCGCTGGCATCCATGGGCAGCATGGTGCTGAGCTCTGCAGCAATCGCCCAGGAAGAAGAGGCAGGCTTACTGGAAGAAGTGGTCGTTACCGCACAGAAGCGTGAGCAAACACTGGACAAAATTCCCATGTCCATCACGGTATTGGGTGGCGATTTACTGGAACGCCAGCAGGCTTTCGACTTTGAAGACATGACCGCTTTGATTCCCGGTTTCAGCATCACCGGCAGCACCCCAGGCGTGACACGAATCACCCTGCGCGGCACCAACACCGGTGGCGTGGCATCAACCGTCGGCGTTTACTTCGACGAAGTGCCCTTTGGTTCCAGCACCGCTCTGGCCAATGGCGCAATCCTGTCCGGTGACTTCGACACTTTTGATATGAATCGTGTTGAAGTGCTGCGTGGCCCTCAGGGAACCTTGTACGGTGCCAGCTCTTTGGGTGGCGTCATCAAGTATGTCCCGAACCAGCCCAATACCGAAGCATTTGAAGGAAGCGCCCGGATTGGAATGGAAGATATCAGTGGCGGCGGCCTGGGCTATAACACTACGGGTTATGTCAACGTGCCGGTGAACGATACCTTCGCTTTCCGTGCCAGCGCTTTTTATCGGGAGGACGAAGGTTTTGTTGATACCATCGGTATCGACCCATTGCCTTCGTTAACACAGCCGGGTGTCAACATCATCGACGGCAGCATGGTTGAGAAGGGGATCAACTACAATGAAACCTTAGGTGGACGCCTGCAGGCCCTGATTCAGCCCAATGACGATCTGACTATCAACCTGATGGCCATGTCCCAGAGCATCGACGCTGACGACACAAGCCAGCAGGTTGCAGACGCAACAACCCTGAAGCCGCTGTTTTCGAGCCCGACGCTCAATCGCTACCAGAATGCGTACAACGAGATTTCCTATGATGTCTACAGCGCCGATATCGATTGGAATTTCTCCGATTGGGCCAGCCTGCAGTCAATAACCAGTTATGGCGAGTTCGAACAGGACATCCGCGCGGATATTTCTGTTGCGTCTAATTTTACCGGCGGCCCGCCTTTGGCCTCACTGGTTTCCCTGATCCTCGGTGCGCCCGTGGGTATGATCCAGGAACAGATCACCAGCACCGAGAAATTCACCCAGGAGTTCCGCCTGGTTTCAGCTGGAAGCGACCAGTTCGAATGGCTGGCGGGGCTGTATTACACTGACGAAGACTCGCTGATCTTCCAGAATCTTCCGGCTGTGATCGCCAACACGGATAACCTGGTTCCGGGTCTGGATCCGACTGCTACCCTTTACCTCAACTCGAGTTATGAGGAAATCGCTGCATTTGCCAACGCCACCTGGTATGCAACGGATCGGTTCGAAGTGTCCTTTGGAGCGAGGCAGAGTGACAATGACCAGACCGTGGTTCAGACTGGTGAAGGCTTTTTACTGGGTTTACCGCCGGGCGCGGTCAATGAGACAGGTGGCAAGTCATCCGAGACGCCCTTCACCTGGTCGTTCTCACCCCGTTACCAGCTGACTGAAAATTCTTCACTGTACTTCAGGGCAGCCACCGGCTTCCGTCCTGGTGGGCCGAATGTTCTTCCAGCCGGTGCACCGGACACTGTGCCAGCACAATATGACTCTGACGAACTGACCAACTATGAGTTGGGTTACAAGATGGCCTCAGCCGATGGCCGTTTTGCCATGGACGTGGCCGCGTTTTACATTGATTGGGAAGACATCCAGCTGTTTGCTGTTGTTGAGAATTTCGGCGTAAACATCAATGGTGGCACTGCCGTTAGCAAGGGTGTGGAGTTTTCCACCAGCTTCGCTGCGACCGATGCTCTGACTTTTTCCTTTAACGGTGCCTATACGGATGCTTACCTGACCGCCGATGCCGGTGCGGCAGGCCAGGACGACGATCCTCTCACTTATGTCCCGGACTGGAGTTTCGGTTTGTCAGGTGACTATGAATGGAACCTGAGCAGCGGTTCTACGGCTTATTTCGGCGGCACATTGGGTTACACGGGTGAACGCTCCATCGGTCGCATCTTGCCCAGTTCCAATGGCAACGTCAGATACCTGAGCGACTACACCACCCTGAGTCTGCGTGCAGGGCTTGATACCGGTAAATTTTTCTATGAGATCTATGCCAAGAATCTCACCGATGAACTGGCAATACAGTCTGTCAGCACCGCCAACATTGCCTTTACCGGAGATGTTGAAATTGGCTTCCTGACACCACGCGCTATTGGCGCAACAGCAGGCGTGAGATTCTAAACCCCCGTGTAGTTTTGTAGTTTGTCGAGGCCGGATGCAGGGATGTATCCGGCCCTTTTATTTGCTTGCCGCTAAAAGAGGGGCCAGCTGGTCTATACTTTCCGGCCAAACATCGCGGACAGGGCTGCGCCATGTCAGTTTCGGAAAAAGCATGAGCCAGCCTTCTTTTGTCGCCATCCGTACCTTCAATCGGCCCGGATATCTGCAAGGTCTGTTGCACAGCCTGTCACAGCGGAAATCCGATACTTCTGTCTGCGTGCTGGTGTTCGACGACAGTCGTGATGCCTCTGTCGCACAGCGCAATCAGCAGATTGTGGAAAGTGCTCAGCGGCGCTTTGCATACAAGGCAAGCTACTTCGGAAAAACCCGGCAGCAGAAGTTCATCTCGGCGCTGGCGGATCAGCTTCCAGAACATTCTGAGGCCATTCATTGGCTATTGGCAGAACGGCCTGCCGGGATCTTCAGCGGCGGCCGCCTGCTCAACCTGATCATGCTGGCGCTGGCCGGGCATCGCTACACGCTGTTCGATGATGATTATTTGCCGGGCCGGGCAAGGCACCTGGGCCAGGGTTACAGCCGTGAGCTGGAGTTTTCGTCTGAACCTGTGCGAATAACGCTGGCGCATGCATCGATAAGCGAATCGCGGGCTGCCGGGCAGGAATTCGGGCCTGACCCTATTGATGCGCATCTGGAATTTCTTGGCCACCGCCTGCAGCATTGCCTGCACCCGGCCGCTGGCGAATCTGAGTCACTGCTGGATGCATCCAAGGCCGGTACTGCGCCACCCAAGCTGCAGCTGGACCAGAACAGTGTGATCCTGACTACAGTCAATGGCCAATTTGGTGTGCCCATCTCACCCAATGGCTTCTACCTGTTCCACCAGCCGTCCGGTCCCGATGGTCCTGCCTGGGCGGATCCGGTGCAGTATCAGGTGATGCGTCGCGGACGGGCCATCTGGAACGTAACGACCCAGCCGGTAATCGCCAGTCGGACGGGTTCAACCCCTTCGGGTATTGATAACCGCCAGGTCATGCCACCGACCTTGCCGCTCTGCAAAGGTGAAGACACTTTGTTCTGTGCCATGGTGAAGTGTCTACATCCCAATGCAGCCCACCTGTATCTGCCCTGGGCGCTGGAACATTCGCGCCAGGCAAAACCCTGGGCTTATGCAACTTTTGAAAAGCCGCAGAAACTCATGCTGGCCAAAACATTCTGGAGGAATGCAGAGCATTTTGCTGAGCGGGCCAGCAACATTTCCTCAATCGATGGCAGGCTGGATTTTCTGGCGGACCATTGGCTGCGCTGGGCAGAACAACCTTATGCTCAGCGATATGAGGAAATCCGGAATTCATTTCTGAAAGGTGTGCGTTGGCGTATCCGGGTCATGAGCAAATGCCTGGAACAAGTGCCGGACAATCGCTTACAGGTTCATCGTGATCTGCAGCGCGGTTTAAAACGTCTCAGAATCTGCGAGGAAATGAAAAATGGCTTGCCTGAACTGGACGATGATCCGGCTATCCGCAGCGAGCGCCAGCGCGTCGAGTGGCTGGCCAATGTTGCCCGGGACTACAGTTTGGCCCTGGCTTGCTGGTCGAAGTTATGGTCTGCGGCAAGAGGCATGCAGGTCATCAACTGAGCATGGATTTGTTCACGTAAAGGCTCAATGGCCCTGAATTAATTCAGCAAATTTGCCTTCCAGGGACTTTTTCAGCTGCTGCTTGTAGACTTGCCACCAACCAAATACTTCCAGTTGCAGAGCGTTGAGCTGGTCGGGCTGCTGCAGCAAGTCACATGC
>JANOGQ010000274.1:0-3748 GCA_031406105.1 Lysobacterales bacterium
GCCGGCCAGGTAATGGCTACCCAGATCACTGACTGCCTCGACGCTTTCGGAGAATGACCGGTCACCAATGACGCAACTACCACGGTTCAGATCCAGCACCGGCGCAAAACTGAGATCAATGCCCAGACTGAGCATCTCGCCCGCCATCACCCGACCATGCCGGTAAGCATAGTCAGCGGCCAGCATCTGATCCTGCTGCCACAACTGGCCCAGGATACCCAGCGGCGGTAAGGCAGTGAAACCCTGACGCAGACGCTGCACACGGCCGCCTTCCTGGTCAATGCAGACCAACAGGCGCGGCTCACGTATTTGATGAATAGCCTCCACCAGTTGCTGCAGTTGCTCGGCAGAAGCAAAATTACGGGCAAACAGAACAACCCCGCCCACCGCCGGATGAAGCAACTGCTGGCGACTCCGCTCATCGAGGCTGGTGCCTGCTATGCCGATCAAGATGGGACCCAGGCTCATATTATTTTTGGTCATATTATTTATCGACCGTGCGGCTGAACAAGGCTATCGATTCTACGTGGCCGGTTTGCGGAAACATGTCCATGATACCTGCCGATTCGAGCCTGAAGCCGTACTCGTTCACCAGAATGCCGGCATCACGGGCCAGACTGGCAGGATGGCAGGAAACATACAAAAGCTTTTCTGCGCTTGTAGCTGCGATCAATGGCAAAACTTCCTGCGCGCCGGAGCGTGGCGGATCAATCAGAACTTTATTGAAACGATGTTGCCACCAGGGGGCTTGTTGCTGATCTTCAAGCAGATTGGCGAGGTGAAATTCGACATTGTCCAGATGGTTGCTTCGGGCATTGGCCCGAGCACGGTCCACCAGGCCCTGGTCACCTTCCACGCCAACCACGTGAGCGGCTGCTCGTGCCAGCGGCAAGGTGAAATTTCCCATCCCGCAAAACAGATCCAATATGCAATCTTCGGAGTTGGGTTGCAGCAATTCCATGGCTCTTTGCAACATCAGGCGGTTCAGTGCGGCATTGACCTGGGTAAAGTCGGAGGGCCCAAATTCCAGCCGCAGATTAAATTCGGGCAAGGAGTAGTGCAGCACTACCTGTGCAGGCTCGAGTGGCTGAATGCTGTCTGGCCCTTTGGCTTGCAGCAGGATGGCCACGCCATGCTGGCGGGCAAACTGCCGCAGCGCCCCGGTATCACTCACTGACAGGGCTTGCATGGTGCGGAACACCAGGGCGCACTGTTCATCGCCACAGGCCACTTCGATTTGCGGAATGGTTTCACGGGCCTGCAGGCCAGCGATCAATGCACGCAGATCGGGCAGCAGGATCGCTACCCGCGTATCCAGAACTTCACAGGAATGCATTTCGGTAACGTAGCCCGAAGCCCGCTCACGAAAACCCACCAGGGCGCTTTCCTTCTTGTGCACCCACCGAACCGACATCCGTGCCTTGCGGCGATAATGCCATTGGGGGCCCCGCAGCGGCGGCAGTATGGCCTGCGGACTGACATGACCAATGCGTTCGAGATTTTGCAACAGCTGGTCTTGCTTGGCGGCCAGCTGACCTTCATTTGACAGATGCTGCAAGGCACAGCCACCGCACATACCATAATGTGCACAAGCTGGTTCTACCCGCTCGGCAGCAGCTTCTGCAATCGACACGGCAAAGCCTTCGTCGTAGCGTCGTAAACGCTGGGTAATCTGCACCAGGGCCAGCTCACCCGGCAAGGCTCCATGGACGAACACCTTCTTGCCATCCCAACTGGCCACGCCGCGTCCATCATGACTGAGGCCGCTAATCTCCAGACTAAGGGGTTCAGGCGGAAGCCTGGCTCTGCTGCGTCTGCCCAATTATTTTTTTCCTGTGCTGAAGTTGCCTGTTTGCAGGCTTTTGCGGATTCAGTGTTGCGGCTGTCAATGCCTGAACGGCCTCTTCTGGCTGCCCTCAGGCCGGCCCCGGGCTCAATTCATATAGCCGTCGGTTCTGCCTGCTTACTTGGTCTTCCAGGCACCGCTTTCATCCTGGTAGCTCCAGCCCGGCCGGGCATTGCGGGCCCATTCCCTGGCAAAAGTTTTCTGAATATCGCCTTCCCATTCGGGATGTCCGTTAGCGACGGCGATTTCGCGATAAACAGCGGAGCGATCCCGATTCTCATCGGCCACCACGCTTTCCAGATTGCGCCGCTCATTCAGGGGCACCGCCGCACGATCACGAATGACCACCAGGCCGTCATTGCCAAAACCTATGGCTCCGGCGTCAAACCAGGCGTTCAGACTGCTGCGCTGACGCTCTGCCATGCGACTCTTGATGGCATTGATCTGCGGGGTATTGATATCGATAGAAGCCTGCTGTGCATGGGCACTGGGGATCAAGGCATCCAGCACACCAAAACTGGCCACTAGCAGCCAATTCTGCTTATGCTCCTGCAATGGATCAAACAGACTACTGTCTTTCTGCAGACTGCCATCGTTTTTTGCTTCACCCAGAACTTCGCCCACAAACTGCTCTGCGGCGCGCTCGGCGGCGGCTGCAGGAAAGTAAACATTGATAGTGACGCAGGCTGCCAGCACCAGCATTCCGGTCAAGACCAGAAACAACTTGAATCGACTCGATGAATTTTTGGAATGGACCAATTGGGCTAGTGACATGAAGACTCCTGGGATCCGGCAAAAATGCGGTAACAAGTACATTCTCACGGGGCAGTTATGGCTGACCGCGCCCTTTTGTGCATGATAACAGACCACGGCCATCGATAATGGTGCCCCTTGAAGCAGCCTTGAACCTGAATGTCCGGCTCTTTCAGGGATCACCGATACGGATGTCCTCGCCAGCTGATGCGGCGGCCAGATTGGCCAGCAGTTGCGGAAAATCCATGCGCCGGTTGAATACCTGGATCATCAGCTTGGGAATACCGGAGCCTTCCATGATCAACACACTCTCATCATTGTCTTCGAGCCCGCGCAGGGAGCAAACATAGTTTTCCAGTTTGCAGCCCATGCCCAGCCGACGGTAGGAAAAATTGCTGAACATGCGCAGCAGCGGCCCGGTCAACACCGCGGTGGCCCCGCCTCCGCCAATGTTGGTCAGGCTGTTCACAGCCTGGCGGGAAATCTGCCGTGACTCACTTTTCCGCTCCGGAGTGCCTAACCAGGCATCGAAGGACACCGGCGACCAATCCAGCATGCGCAGATCATGGACATAACCATCCAGCCGGCCGGCGATTTTGCCAAACGAAAAGGCCTGGGTAAGCGCCTGCAAATCGAGCTTATCAATCTGCAGATCGGCTGCCAGGCTGGGCAAAACACCAAACGGCCGCTCAATTCGCAAATCACTTAGCCGGATTTGTCCATCGAAGACCTCAAAGCTGAGCAAGCCATCCACCGACAGCACACCCTGGTCAAAAGAGGCACCCGGGATTCGCCCGCTGATTTTGCCGGCAAAGGTGGGCCAGCCCAGGGCCTTGGTCAGCTGTTCCATATCCAGGGCCTTCAGGCTGGCTTTGAATTTAACCGCCGGCTCGACTTCGGAATCGGCAGCCGCCAGCTGCAGGCGGAATTGATCGATCTCAAACTCACCGCCCAACATCGCCAGATTAAGAGGTTGGGCTAATTCGAACAGCCCTGGTGCAGTTTTGAGATCCACCTTGCCAGCGCCCAGATTGATCCGCCCCAGCAACATTCCCCGCCAGGAGAAATCCGAGATACCCTTTGAAGCCCCGACTTCCACATGCGCCGACTTCGTGATCGAAGGCTGCCTTGGCGCGCGCGCTCCTGCGC
>JANOGQ010000355.1:0-1724 GCA_031406105.1 Lysobacterales bacterium
AAGCGACCCCACAACCACAGCACTAAGCACGGTACCCAATGCCCAGACGATCAGACCGTTGATGCCATCGCGCGCGGTAACCTCTTCAGCCGTCGCCGCATCCACACGGCGGCGCATGCGACCGGCGCCGAAGCGCTGCAACCAGGCCTGAGCATCGGCTGGCTCGTCCCGATAGTTAAGCCCCACTATTTTCAACTGGCCGGAATTAGCCAGATCCTCGATCACTGGATGCTCCACGCGGCAGGTGACGCACCAGCTGGCCCAGACATTGAGCAGAAAGGGTTCGCCCAGTAATTCGGAATGTGCGATCAGACTCTCAGGCTGCCCCAGAACCGGCAAAGTGAAAGCGGGCATGGCCTTGCCGATCAGCGGTGAGGGCAGTTCGGTTTTCTTGTCGGAAATGGTCAAGCCCACAGCCAACAATGCTGCCAGCAACAGAAACGCCAACAGCGGGATCAGGCGTGACATCATGCCACGCTTTCCTGCAGCCGGCTGTCTTCACCCAACGGCTCGGTCACAGGGTGGGATGCCCGGTAACGCCGGTCGCTGGCCGCCAGCAAACCACCTGCCATCATCATCAATGCACCCAGCCAGATCCAGCGTACGAAAGGTTTATGATATATGCGTACCGCCCAGGCCGTGCCCTGTTCATCCAATGGTTCACCCAAAGATACATAGAGATCACGCGTCAGTCCTGGGTCAATGGCCGCTTCTGTCATCACCTGCCCCTGAAGCTCATAGCGGCGCTTTTCCGGGTGCAGCACTGCGACTTCCTTGCCATCCTGCTGAACGCTGAAAACGCCTCGATCAGCCACAAAGTTGGCGCCTTCCACCACCTGCGTGCCTCTGAACTCGAAGCTGTAGCCTGCCATGTCGAAGCGATCACCGGCGACCATTCGCAAATGCTTTTCCGAGCTGATGGCATTGGTCATTCCGGCACCGATGACGAACACACCCACGCCGAGATGAGCCAGTGTCATTCCGGCAATGCTGCGACTGGGCCAATGATTGGCTGAAGTTGCCAGCAGCCGCAAATAATTCCGGATGCTGCTGATGATTACCCAGCTGCCACCGGCAACAGCTGCCAATCCCCAGAACCCGGTAGCTGGCAAAAGCCACCAGGCCGCGATGGTTGCCAACAGCGACAGAATTGCCGGGAGGGCCAGCTCTGCCATAACTCGCTGCAATTCGTCCTTTTGCCACCTTACATTAAAACCGACCGGAATCAGCAGTAACAATGGAATCATCAGCCAGGCAAACAAGGTTCCGAAATAAGGTGGGCCCACAGAAATTTTTCCAAGCCCCAGGGCATCGATCAGCAGCGGATACAAAGTGCCAATCAGAACCATAGCAGCCATCACCGCCAATATCAGGTTGTTCAGCAGTAACAGGGTCTCACGGGAAAATCCGGAAAAGCGACTGCCCTGAATCATGCCAGGCGCACGCAAAGCGAACAGCAGCAGAGAACCACCCACCACCACCAGCAGATAAATCAGGATAAACACACCGCGGGTTGGATCAGAAGCGAAGGCATGAACCGAAGTCAGCACGCCTGAACGCACCAGGAAAGTGCCCAACAGGCTGAGTGAGAAAGCCGCAATGGCCAGCATCAGAGTCCAGTTGCGAAAGGCTCCACGTTTTTCCGTGACAGCCTGAGAGTGGATTAAAGCCGTAGCCACCAGCCAAGGCATGAAGGAAGCATTCTCCACCGGGTCCCAGAACCA
>JANOGQ010000387.1:0-2441 GCA_031406105.1 Lysobacterales bacterium
CGGTTCTCGGCTGCGTGACGCTGCTGAACCTGCTGGTCTTGCCTGCCATGGTGGGGGTGCTGACGGACGACACCATCCTGACCGAGGCGCAGTCAGGCTGGGCGGCATCGGTCAATTTCCTTGCGGCCTCCATGGTTGCTCTGTTCATGGCGCTGCGCATGCATCGCTTGCACCTGCGCCAGGTTGCGATTGCCGGCTTGCTGCTGGCAGCCGCAAGCGACATCACCTCTGCCTATGCCGCAGACAGCCTCTATCCATTCCTGGCGAGCCGATTCATGGCCGGCATGGGTGCCGGCGCCGCCTACACGGCAGTCATAGCAGCTTTCGCCCGCTTGCCCGAGGTGGACCGCGGTTACGGCGTGTTCGTAACCCTGCAATTCATCGTCAGCGGTCTGGGCTTGTACGTCCTGCCGGTCTACTCCGCAGACCTGGGTTTCGACGGCATGTTTTTCGCTTTTGCCGCATTGGAGATCGCAGCCGTTGTTCTGTGCTTCAGCCTGCCGGGCAATTCGCAGCCGACTGAGTCAGAAGGTACTCGCCTTCCACGGCGAACCGAATTGCAGGTATTGCTGGCTGCGTCAACCTTGCTGGGTGTGCTGGGTTTCGCGGTATTCGAAACCGCCAACGTGGCCCAGTTCACCTATGTTGAACGCCTCGGAGTGGCACTGGACCTGAGCGATCATCAAGTGGGGCTGGCGCTCGGAATCGGATCGCTGGCAGGCATTCCCGGGGCATTCGCGATCGTTCTGATGGGCCGGCGTTTCGGTCGCATCAAGCCGCTCAGCGTGGGAATTGCGTTGGCCATCACGGGACTCATCCTCTTGATCAGGACTGACGCCTTCGCGCTCTACCTGGCCGGCAGCTGTCTGCTGGGTTTCTCCTGGGCCTTCTGCCTGCCGTACATTCAGGGTCTGCTGGCAGGGTTGGACTCCCGAGGTAGCGCGGTCGCGGCTGGTGCTGCAACTTCCACTGTTGGCGGTGCGATCGGCCCAGGCCTGGCCGCGCTGGTGGTCGGCGATGGTCTTTACGACCGGGTTTTCATCATGACCATTGCCTTGTTCATCGCTGCCTGGCTGAGTCTCTGGTTCGCCAGCCGCAGCGCCTGCGGCCAGACAGAAGGAACGAGTTGATGCTCAGCGCAGTATCCCAGCTTGATCCACGTGATTTTGGCTTCTACATGCCCGGAGAATGGGCGACCCATGGCGCTTGCTGGATGGCCTGGCCCAGTCGCAGCGACTCATGGGCAATGAAGGAGGGCACGCGTCGCGAATATGCCGATGTGGCGAATGCCATCGCCCGCTTTGAACCACTCAACATGCTGGTACCCACGCGCAAGCTGGACGAGGCGAGGGCACTGCTAGGCAAGGGCGTGCGCATCATCGAGCTATCGATCGATGACTCCTGGGCGCGTGATTCCGGTCCCAACTTCCTGGTCAATGCGGATGGCGAACTCGCAGGTTCGACCTGGACCTTCAACTCCTGGGGTGGCAAGCACCTGCCCTTTGACCAGGATGCCCTGATGGGCCAGCGAATTCTTGAAACCGCAGGCGTGCGCCGATTCGCTTCCAGCATGGTCTGCGAGGGCGGCGCCATCACGGTAGATGGCGATGGAACCATCATTACCACCGAGTCCTGCCTGCTCAATCCCAACCGCAATCCAGCCATGACTCGCGTGCAGATCGAAACTGAGTTGTGCCGCACGCTGGGAGCAGAGAAAGTGATCTGGCTGCCAGGCGATCCTGAGGAAACCGAAACCGATGGACATGTGGATGGAGTGGCTGCGTTCATCGAGCCCGGCCGCGTGTTGGTGGAAATCAATTCCGATGCGACTGATCCCCATTACGCGGTAGGGCAGCGCAACCTGGCGGCCCTGAAGGGCCAGAGGGATGCGCGTGGCCGTACGCTGGAGATCGATTTCATCGAAGAAGGGCACTACCATCCGGGCCTGTGGAATGGCGGCTGCAGCTCATACATAAATTCCTACCTGGCCAACGGTGCTGTCGTTGTTCCAGGTTACGGCTACGATCGTGATCCGTTGGCAGTCGAAACCTACCAGCGAATATATCCGCAGCGGGAAATCGTGCAGGTACAGATCGGCCACATCGCCCAGGGGGGCGGGGGCGTTCACTGCATCACGCAACAGCAGCCGGCGCCGATCCAGTAGCTCTCTTCCACCATGCCTCTAAGTGCCACTGCTGCCGCCGGGCCGCTGCTCCTCGGAATGGGCGTGCTCATGCTCGGCGCCGGCCTGCAGTCGACCCTGCTCGGTGTGCGCGCCACAAGCGAAGCCTTCTCGACCGCAGCGATCGGCGTGATCATGTCGTGCTACTACGTGGGTTTCCTGTTTGGTACGACGATCGCGCCGCGCATGATTCGCCACGTCGGGCACGTGCGCGTGTTTGCCGCCTTCGCGGCAGTAGCGGCAGCTGCGACGCTCTGTC
>JANOGQ010000400.1:0-14240 GCA_031406105.1 Lysobacterales bacterium
ATTCTTCCTGCCCAAGGGAGCGAAAGAGTAGGTCATGGATTGGCAGGCCATAGCACTCAGTTTGCGCCTCGCAGCCTGCACCATGCTGATCCTGCTGGTGCTGGGCCTGCCCCTGGCGTATTGGCTGGCGCTTACCCGCTGGCGGGGAAGGTTCCTGCTGGAAGCCCTTATCGCGCTTCCCATTGTATTGCCACCGACGGTCCTGGGTTTTTATGTGCTCATGGCGATAGGGCCACTGAGCCCGCTGGGGCAGTTCTACGAATCGCTGTTCGGCAGCCGCCTGCCCTTCACTTTCCAGGGCTTGCTGATCGCCTCCGTGTTGTTCAGCCTGCCCTTCGCGGTACAGCCTTTCACCAGCGCTTTTGCCACGGTGGACCGGCGAATGGCGGAAGCCTCCTGGTGCCTCGGTGTCAGCAAACTCAGGACATTCTTCCTTATCACCTTGCCGCTGGCCTGGCCTGGCGTGGTTACCGGCATGGTGCTGAGCTTCGCCCATACGCTCGGTGAGTTTGGTGTGGTGCTGATGATTGGCGGCAATATCCCCGGGGCCACACGAACGGTGTCGATCTCCATTTACGATGAAGTCCAGGCTTTGAATTATGACGCTGCCAACCAGACCTCGCTGGCGCTATTGCTGTTTTCTTTTACCGTGCTGGTCCTGACCTATGGCCTGCAGCGCAAGGTGATCCAGGTATGGCCGACGCGCTGACTGCCCAATTCACCAGGAGCTTTCCAGGCGGCGCGGTGATACAGGCGGAATTGAACCAGCCTGCGTCTGGCCATACGGTGACGGTGCTGTTCGGCCCCTCGGGCTGCGGAAAAACCACCGTGCTGCGCTGTCTCGCGGGCCTGGAGAGGCCGCAGCAAGGCAGCATACGGTTCGGCAGTGAAACCTGGTTCGACGCAGAACTGGGCATCTGCCTTGCGCCACAGCAGCGCGGGATTGGTTTCGTTTTCCAGGACTACGCCCTGTTCCCGCATCTCACCGTCCGCGGCAATATCGGCTTTGGCGTTCCCGCGGGAACGCGGGAACGTGATGTGGAGGAAATGCTGCAGCGTTTCGAGCTCGCCGCAGTGGCGCAACAGCGGCCACGGCAACTTTCCGGAGGACAGCAGCAACGCGTCGCTCTGGCTCGTGCGCTGATGCGCCGCCCCCGGCTGTTGCTGCTGGACGAACCGCTCTCAGCGCTGGACAGCAGCATGCGTGAAGAATTCCGCGGCGAGTTGCGCCAGTTCCTTTCGGCCTGTGAAGTTCCTGTACTGCTCGTCACTCATGACCGCGATGAAGCGCTGGCGCTGGGTAATGAACTGGTGGTGATGAGCGGCGGCACGGTGCGACAGAGCGGTCCGGTTTTGGACGTTTTCAATCGTCCCGTCGATGCCGAGGTTGCTCGCATTGTGCGGGTGGAAAACCTGCAGCCGGGACGCGTCATCAGGGTCGTCGATGGGCTGGCCACCGTTGAGGTGGGAGCGGTGACCCTCACCGCGCTGGCAGCACCGGAAGAGCAAGACCAGGTCATCGTGTGTATACGTGGCGAGGACGTCATCCTTCAGCGGCAACCGAACGCGACCAGCAGCGTGCGCAATCGCCTCGCCGCCCGCGTTATTTCTATGCAAGCGGGCAGCCCTCTGATACGAATCGAACTGGATGCGGGCTTTCCGCTGTTCGCGTTCATCACCCGCCCTGCCTGCGAGGAATTGGAGATTGCCCCGGGGGTGGACGTGGTGGCCCTGATCAAGGCGCCGTCCGTACACCTCGTGTCGAGAAGCGAGGGCTTGCGGGTATAACTCGCGTCAGTTCACTTTGGTTTTCAGCTGATGCCCGAGCTCAATCAGATCATGTGAATCACCCGACCATTTGAGGGTAGTCACTGAGGCATTGGCAGGCAGGAAGCAAACCACGCGGTCACGCTTCTGCAGAGAGCCCACAATGGCGTTGAGCACCATGAAGTGCGTAAAAACCACCGTGTGTTCTTGTACTTTTTGCAACTCAGTCAGCAGTGCGTTGCGCCAGTCACGGACCATGTCGTGCTGTTCCTGCCAGTCCTGCAAAGCAATGCCGCGCAACCAGGTTTGCCGTTCCGCTTGCTCCACCGGAGTCGGGATTTCACGGAAGTGCTCAATGATGGTGGGCTCAATTCCCAAAGCCTGAGCCAAAGGCTGAGCGGTTTCCCGCGCACGCACCATCGGGCTGCTGATCAGGCGCACGCCCGGCTCAATTTTCTGAATTAACAGCTTCGCGGTTTCGGCAGCTTGCTGATGGCCCAGTTCGCTCAGGCCAGGGTCATCAGCTTTGTGCCAGTGCTCGGCTGCTTCGCCGTGCCTTATCAGGTAAATATTCACGAATTCCTCTTTCAAACAGGTTGATGCAGCATAATTGGGGCCCATAATTGGGGTCGCATAATTGGGGTCGGAGTAAAAACGTACTTTAAGCCCAATGGTCAGGAAGAAAGGAGATTAAGTACATTTTTACTCCGACCCCAATTATCTGCCAAGCTTGCTGAAACCCGGCCGTTCCGGTTCGATTGATGAAGACGATCATGCCCCAATTTCTGGTCATTCTGCTGATGGCGGCAGGCCTTACCACCGCTGCCTCGCCCTCAGGCGCTGATAGCCAGGAGCTGTCCGTGTCCCTGCCTAGGTCACTTTCTGCGCCACTTTCTGGTCCGCCTTCCGGGCCTGACCCGCGATTCCCCGACGATACGGTTGCTGTCGACCAGCCGCTCCCACCGCTGCCCTACGAATCGGCGATCCCGCCTTCGGTTCTCGACCTGGTCACCCGCCCGTTCCTGGGCGACTTTGAGTCCATGGCCGAGCGGCGGATGATACGCGCGGGCGTTGCTTACAACCGCACCCACTTTTTCGTAGAGCAGGGCGTGCAGCGTGGTATGACCCACGCCTACCTCAAAGAGTTCGAGCGTGTTGTGAACGCCACGCGTCGGACCAGAAACATGCGCATTCACGTGGTGTTCGTGCCGATGGCGCGAGACGAGCTGTTGCCGGCACTGGTAGAAGGCCGGGTGGACATCGTCGCTGCGCAGCTCACCGCAATCCCTGAGCGGCAGGCGCTGGTCGACTTTTCGCGGCCCATTCGACGAAATGTCAGCGAAATCGTTGTGACCGCACCGGGAACTCTGCCGCTCACCTCGGTCGAGGATCTTAGTGGACGAGAGGTTTTTGTTCGGCCATCGAGCAGCTATCACGCCAGCCTGCTCACACTCAACGCGCGCTTCGAGAAGGAAGGAAAGCAAGCGGTTCTGATCATCGCTGCGCCCGAGAGTCTCGAGGACGATGATCTGCTTGAGATGGTCAACGCCGGGCTGGTGGAGATGACCATCGTAGACGACTATCTCGCCGAGTTCTGGGCACAGGTCTTCACGGACATGGTGGTCTATCGGGACGCGGTGCTGCGCACCGGTGGCAACGTAGCTTTGGCGTTTCGCAAGAACAGCCCCCAGCTGGAGGCGCAGGCCAATGACTTCATTCGCCAGCACGCAGTTGGCACCACTTTCGGCAACATCATCAACCGCCGCTATTTGCAGAGCACCCGATTTGTAGTGCCGGCCACTGCCAGTGCCGAGCGCGCGAAATTTGACTCCGTGCAGTCCTTGTTCCACCGATACGGTGAGCAGTACCAGCTCGACGAACTGCTGCTCATGGCGCTTGGATTCCGCGAATCACGACTCGATCAGACTGTTCGCAGCCCGGTTGGGGCCATTGGTGTCATGCAGCTCACGCCTGCGACGGGCCAGTGGCTGGGCATAGGCGACATTCGCCAGATCGAACCGAACATCCATGCCGGCGTTCATTACCTGCGTTACCTGATCGATTCGCATATCGGAAACGGTCCGGATGAACTTAACCGGGGATTGCTGGCGGTCGCTTCCTACAATGCCGGCCCCAATCGCATCCGCCAGCTCCGCAGGGAAGCCGAACGGCGCGGGCTTGACCCGGATGTCTGGTTCGCCAACGTTGAGCAGCTTGTCTCTGCGCGCATCGGCCGCGAGACCGTGGCGCATGTCAGCCATGTTTTCAAGTACTACATCGCCTACCGCCTGGCAGCGGAAAATGCAGCGAGGCGTGCGCGTGACCGGGAAGCTGCCGGGGGGAATTCAGCAGTCACACAGGACAGTTGAGACGTTCAGAAAACCCTGATTCATGCAGAGTTTCCGAGGCATCAGGAAGATGCTTAAATCGCATTAAAACGACCAGGCGATACCGATGCCCGGCCCGTGCTGCTGCAAATCGTAGCGTTGGAAGTTGGCGCCGCTGCCGGTCTCGTAGTCGTAAGCTATGTAGCGATAGCCGAAAAACCAGGAGAACAATTCGCTGTTCTGGCGAGCGAACTTGATCCAACCGTGCAAGGTCAGGTCGGAGCCGATGCCGAATCCGCCGATGTCGCCGCGCAGGTCGAGGGTCCACTTGTCAGCGAAGGGCAGCCGATAATTCAGGCCGATCAACGGATCGACCCAGTTCGCGTCACGGCTGGCTGACAATTGTTGCTGCAGCACCTGCCCGCGCAGATCTGCTGAGAGATCAAAATAAGCCAGGGTGAACAATGCCTCAAGCCTGGGTGTAACCCGCCGCCCGACAGTACCCATTAGGGTTAGCTGTTCCACATCCAGCCCCACACGAGCGCGCCCTTGCTCCGTGGACTGGTCCCAGCCCAGGTCCATGTAGGTCAAATCGCCGGAGAAAGACCAGGTGCCGTTGTCGATGCGGTAAGCAGCCATGCCGCCCATATCCAGCGAATCGAACAGGTCAGAGATGCTCAGGTCGACGGGAACGGTGAGCGGACCGATCTGCGCATCACCATCGATGGCCGCACACATGCCATACAAATAGAAGGTCTGCCGCCATTCACCGGCGGTTTCCTGCGCCAGCGCCGGAAGGGTTAACACCATTGTTGCGACCAAGGTCGCCGCTGCCACGCCAATTCTCATTTTATCTCTGTCCGATTCTGTTGTTGAAGCCGCAAATTGTAGCCTATCCGATCAGTCTGGATCGACAAGATCACGTACCTCGAAAGCCTGCGGCGGAGTGGCCACATTGTGCGACCGCGTGCCCGGCATGATTTCGAAGTCCGGTGTGAACGGGACGAGGATGGACCGGAATTGGTCGAAGCCAGTCCGGTCCCCCTCAAATTTTGCCGTGCCTGCCTTGATCAGATCGTCGAACGACGCCACGCCCATCATCACCGAATTGAGGTCGGCACGGTTCAAGGTCACTGTGAGGTCTGGCTTTGTGGCCTGAAAGCCCTTGAGGGTGGTAAGCGTCGCGTTGCTCATTTCCACGACATACTTTTCGCCGTTGTCCGGGGTCACCAGGTTCATCACAAACTGCATCCCATCGGCTTTCTTCGGGTTCATGCTGATACCGAGAAAATCGAGCCACTGCTCGGTGGACATCGCGCGCACCACATCCGGACCGGTGGACCGGGGTGGAGCACCACCCGGCTGGCCGTTGCGAAGTTCATAGGCGCCTTGCAGGAAGTTGTTGCGCACGCTGGTGCTCTCGGATTGGTAGCCGAGTTGCTCGAAGGCATCGGCAAGCAGTTGGCGTGCCTCGACGTTTTGCAGCTCGGCAAACACGAGGCGGTTGAGGATCTCGGTAGCATGCAGGTATTTGCCCTCTGCAATCAGTTCGCGACCCTTGGCAAGAATTTTGTCCGAACCGCCCATCATCTCAACGTACAGCGGGGCTGAGTCCTTGGGCGACAGCGGTATCAGGTTGGCCGGGTTGCCGTCGAAGTGACCCAGGAAGCGGTTGACTACGCCACGCACATTGTTCTGCACATCGCCGTGATAACTGCGTGCTGCCCACTGTTGTTGCAGGCTCTTCGGCACTTCGTAGACGTTGTGGATCTCGTTGATCGTCACGCCCTGGTTGACGTAGTGGAGCGTCTGGTTGTTGAGGTTGGCATAAGCATCGCGCTGTGTCCGCATGACCTCCTGGATGCGCTCGTTGCCCCAGCGCGGCCAGCTGTGTGAGGCGAACATCACCTCCGCTTCCTTGCCGAATCGGTACAGGGCGACGTTGATATGCTTCGACCAATTGCTGGCATTGCGCACCGCCGCGCCGCGGATGGTGTAGATGTTGTGAATGGTACCGGTGACGTTTTCCGCCGCCCAGAATGCCTTGAATTGCGGGAAGTAAGTGTTCATCTCAACCGGCGCTTCGGTGTCGGGGGTGTTCTGGAACACCATCTGCACGCCGTCGATCGTGATCTCCTCGAAGTCTTTGCTGATGGTGCGGTTCGGCGGGATCAATCCGACATTGCCACTGGCGATGTTCTTGCCGATAGCCTGGTCTACATGTCCAAACGGTTGCCGCGGCAGGAACAGAGAGTACTGCCATTGCAGGCGCCGCGACATCGCGTTGCCGGCGAAGACGTTCTCGGCGATGGCTGCATCAAGAAAATCTTCCGGCGCGATCACCAGAACTTTGCCGCTGGTGACGTCCGCTTCGTCTACCACGCCGCGCACTCCGCCGAAGTGGTCGCCATGCGAGTGCGAATAAACCACCGCGACTACCGGCCGTTCGCCGAGTTGCTGGTTGATGAACTTGAGCGCCGCCCGCGCCGTTTCCTTGGCGGTTAGCGGGTCGAAGACAATCCAGCCGGTGTCACCCTTGATGAAGCTGATGTTGGCAAGGTCGAAACCGCGCACCTGATAAATTTTGCCGGGCAACACCTCATACAGCCCGTAGGCCATGTTCAGCACCGCCTGGCGCTGCAGCGAGGGGTGGATGCTCGCGAAATCCTGGCCCGAGAGCAACCATTGGTAGCTCTCCATGTCCCAGGCAACGTTGCCTGCATCGGCCATGATCTTCTTGAACTTCGGCTCGGCGAGGAAGCCCTTCTTCACTTCGTCGAAGTCGCGCTGGTCTTCGAACGGCAGCGTGGCCTGCAAGCCTTCGCGAATCTGTAACGTGAACTCAGAGGGCGCTTTGCCCAGGGGATCGAAATGTGCGGCGGTCGCCGTGGCGGACGGATTGTCCTGCTGCGCAATTACAGGCTGCGCGGCAAGCATGATGGTTGCGCATAGTGACACGGTAATAAACTGGGCCAGCAGCAGTCCGCTAATTTTCCGGAGAGAGCTCATAGGTAAATCCTTTCAGGGGAGTGAATGGTATTAAACCGGGATGCAAAGCCTTTCGAACGATAGCTTCTTAATGTGACACTAATCTTAATTGCCAACCATGTCCACTTTGGGCAATTGTCCCGCGCGATAGGTTTTCTGCGTGAAACTGAACCAGAGAAAACCCAGTTACACGCAGATGCCTTAATCGTACAGGCTGCGCAGCCGCGCGATCTCAGAAGGCGTCCAGCCCTCGGGTTCAATCAGTGCCAGCCAGGCTTCGATGTAGTCCGCGGCAGCATACTCATGGCCGAAGCCGCTCGGTGCGGTGCCCACCACCATGTCTGCAGCCAGTTGCAGCATGGTGACCAGCGGAAACCAGCGCAGATCGGGTGAGACATCGGGTCCGCGTGGTTCGCGCATCCAGTCGGGCTCGTTCCAGGCGATGCTGTGATCGAAAAAAGTGATGGGATCGCTGGCGTACTGCAAAAACACGATGCGGAAATCATTCCATGCCCCGTATCCCTGCAGGAGCCCGCTCTCCTGGTTCATGAAACGGACTACCGAACCACCACGATAGCGGGGCAACCAGGCTGGTGATTCCGGTTCCCTGTCCCGGGTCATGCGTCGCCAGCTTTCGTTGCGAAACGGCGGCCCGCTCCACAGCGCTCCGGAAAAAGGCGCGTCGATGATATCGAACAGATCGAATGACAAGTCGGAGTTCAGCGAACCCAGGCTCAGGCCGTTCAGAAACAAGCGCGGCCGAGTGGCAGCGGGAAGCGTGCGCCAGTAGCCATAGATTTCAACAAACACGGCCCGGGCGTTCTCCGCCCCGTAGGCGGCCTGGGTCAGCAGAGCCAGGGGACTGTTCAGGTAGGAATATTGCACGGCAACAGTGGCGACGTCGCCGCGCAGCAGATATTCGACCGGGTTCTGCGAATTCTCGTCCACCCAGCCCGTTCCGGTGGGCGTAACCAGAATCAGAACCGAACGCGCGAAACCGCCAACGCGCTTCAGCTCCTCCAGCGCGAGACGCGCACGCTGTTCGGGCGTGTCGGCTGAGTTAAGCCCCACGTAGACGCGCACCGGCGCGGGCATGGCCGTGCCGAAGAAACTGCTCAGGTCTTCGGCATCGGGCCCACCGGAAATGAAACGTCGCCCCTGGCGACCGAGTTGCTGCCAGGAAAGCAGGGATTCTGCGCTGCCCGTCTGCTCGGGGCGCTCGGGGCGCGGCAAGTCAACTTCCATCAGCGCGTCCAACTGCTGAAACGACTGATCAGCGGTCCTCAGCAAGAAATTGAACAGTACACCATCGACCGCAGACCAGAACAGCAACACCGAGGCAACGATACCCACCAGGTGCGAAATACGCGGCGGTACAAAGTGTGCGAGTTTTAAAGACAGGAAGTGGAAGGTGCGCCGGAACAATCTTGCCAGCGTCAGCAGCAGGGCAAACACCAGGGCCGCAATGGGGCCGACGGCAGCGGGTCGCAAGCCGCCAGATTCTTCCATACCCATCATGGCGCGCAGCGAATCCTGCCAGGAGGATGCCTGCCAAAGGAAGGATACCGCGATCAGCGCACACAACACGGCTGCAGCAAGCGCCAGGCGGTGAGTCAGGCGTGGCCCGGCAACGGGCAGCTGCAGGAATTTCCACAACGCCAGGCCGGCAACGCCCAGGCCATAGCCGATCGCGAATGACACACCCGCCAACAACCCTTGCACAGCAGTCGGTCGCGGCAGCAGCGAAGGCGCGAGGGAGACTGAGAGGAACACGGTGCCGAGCAGCACACCGACGATGCTCAATCTGAAAAGGGACTTGATGTATTTTTTAGAGAGCATGGCGGATGCGCTTGGCAGCCCAGGTGGCAGGAATCCAGAGGAGGATACGCTAACAGCCAAGCCAAGTGTAGGCGCAGGCCGGACTCTGCATACTGCTTTTCGAGTACACTCAGCTCAATCAACGATGCTGCGCCGGTCACCCAACCAGGCGCGCCGGCTATTATCCTGAATTTAACCCACGCAAGCCCATGCCAAACAGCACAGCACTCCATTGATGACAAGCAAGCCAGGCTTTTCCCGCAAACGATGGCTGCGAGGTGGTATCGCCCTGGGCCTGGTCCTCCTGGCTGTGGCGCTGTGGAGCGGCTGGGCCGAGCGCTACCCGCAGCAGGAGCGACAGCTACGTGTCGAGTTGCAGGAGCAGCTGGAAGAGCGTTTGCCGGCGGTCATGCAGCCCCCGGCAGACCGCTACGGAATCTTCCGGCAGGTGGCCCATGGCACAGACGGCAGCAATGGCGGCAACCCCCATGGCCGCCCGTTCCGCATTCTTCTGGTACACGGGCTGGATGAACCTGGTGACATCTGGGCGGATCTGCTGCCAGCGCTGGCGGCCGCGGGATTCGACAGTTGGGAATTCCGCTATCCCAACGACCAGGCGATTGACCGCAGTACAGACCTGCTTGCATCCTCCTGGTCAGAACTGCCGGCAGACTTGCCGTGGGTACTGATCGGACACAGCATGGGTGGCCTGGTCATCCGTGATTTCGTGACTCGATACCGGCATCCGGTGATGGAACCGGCCATCGAAACGATGCTCGAGGGCGCTTTGGTGCGGGCTGTCATCCTGGCGGGCACACCGAACCAGGGCTCCGATTGGGCGCGCTTGCGCGTGTTGCTGGAGCTGCGGGATCAGTGGGCAGCCGGCCGGGAGTTGGGCTTCTCACCACTGGCCGGACTCCAGGATGGGACTGGAGCGGCCAAAATCGACCTGCAGCCCGGCAGCGCCTTCCTCGCCGATCTCAATGCCCGTCCCTGGCCGCAGGCTGTTCAGCTTCGCATCATCGGCGGGGTGCTGACACTGTCGGCACCGGCACTGGGCGATGGTGTGGTAACCCCGGACTCGTTGATGCTTGATGGGGCGCTGCCGCCAATTATGGTCACCGCTTCGCATCGCGGCATGCTGGCGCGATTTTTCGAGACCGACGATGAACCGCCAGCCATTCCCCTTATCATGACCCTGCTCGACGAATGGGGGAGCAGCCCATGAGGCTCAGGCGGCTGGGGCGGAGGCCCTGGCTACGCTGGTTTGCAGCGATCTTTGCTGCACTTGCCATTCTGCTGGTCCTGATGGTGGGCGTGCTGGCTGTTGGTTCACTCAGCGTAGATGCCGAACGCCTGAGAGCGCCGATTGATGCAGCCCTGACGCGCGCACTGGGTCGCGAGGTGGAGATCGCCGGGCCCGCGCGGCTGACGCTGTCGTTCCATCCCTCTTTGACCGTGCACGATGTTCGCATCGCCAATCCTGCCGGCTTCCCCGCATCCGCACTCATGTCGGCTGGCTTCGGCACGATCTCGGAGCTGCGGCTGGACACTGAACTGCTGCCTTTACTGCGCCAGCAGCTGATCGTAAACGAGTTGCGCGGGCGGGGCGTTGTTGTGCGGCTTGCTCGTGCTGACGACGGCCGTGGCAACTGGATTTTCGAACCCGAGCCGCGGCCAGCCGATGCAAAGTCGCAGTCCCGCTTCCGGGCCGACTGGCGCCGACTGGTTTTTGAAGAGGCCGTGATCGAGTTTGCGCTGGCGGACGCTCCGCGCAGTGTGCAACTGGACTCGGTGGTTCTCGAAGGGCTGAACGGGCAGCCGCAACTTGCAGTGGAGGGCACAGCAGCCGGGCAGCTTCGCTTTGAAGGCGAAGCCGGCAGCGCGCCGCTGGCGGAATTGGCCGGACAGGAACCTTGGCCATTCACAGCGCAGCTGCAAGCACCGCAGACCGTGGTGAGCGTCGATGGCGCCCGCTTGTCGATACCCGATGGCCCTTTTTTGCGTTTGCAGGTCGAAATCGAGTCGACAAACGTGGACGAAATCGAAGCTCTGCTGGGCGTCACGCTGCCCGTGAATGGAGCGGCCGCTGTGTCGGGTGAACTGGAGTTGGCGCCCGGCTTGACCACACTGCGTAATCTGGGTGGTCATTTCGGTGGTGTCGAGGTGTCGGGCGAAGTCAGCGCTGACACCCGTGGGCCTCGGCCCCTGCTCAGCGGTCGCCTGGCCTTGTCCGAGGTTCACATTACGGGCGGGGCCGATCCGGGGTACGACAACAAAACGGACTCTCCGACTCTGGCCGGGCTGTACGACGTTTTCAGCGAGACCGAATTTCATCTGGCCCAACTCGCGCAGTTTGACGCAGACCTGCATCTCACCATCGGTCGCCTGGTCGATTCGCCGGGCGATGTGCACGATGTCAGCGCAAGGGTCCAGCTAGCTGCAGGAAGCCTGCGCGTGCCCCTCACGGCGACCATTGGCGGCGCGGCCATCGAAGCCGAGTTGTCCGCCGCCGCCAGCACCGGAGCGCCGGGTTTTGGCCTGCGTTTTGCCACGGGCGATGCACCCTTCGGTGGCCTGGCGCTGCTGCTGCTCGACCTGCCTTACGTGGCGGGCACGGTTCACCGTTTCGACGCGGACTTAACCTCTAGCGGCCACACGCTGGCCGAACTGGTGCATGATCTCGAGGGGCGCGTCAGCATCGAGGATGCCAGACTCAGTTACGGCAACTACAAGGGTGGAAGGCCCATAGCGCTGCACATCGGCGCTGCGCAGCTGGGCCAAGCGCGCGGTCAAACCCTCGCCGCGACGGTGCGGGGCAGCCTGCGCGGCAAAGCGTTCGAAGGATCCTTCGGCGCGGACACGCTCGAGCATGTTTTAAGCGAGCGGCAAACTGCGTTTCATTTCACCGGCTCGAGTGCCGGAGTGCAGTTGCGGCTGGCAGGCCTGCTGGCCGAACCGGCTGCTGACAGCGGGCCCGATATTGAAGTCGACCTGTCGGCGCCGCAGGCCCGCGAGCTGGCACCGTGGCTCGGCTTCTCCTCGCAAAGCACCGATGAGGTGGCCTTAAGCGGGCGCGTCCAGGTGCGGGAGAATGGTGTAAAGCTGGCGGCAGGATCGCTGCAGTTTGGTCGCAGTTCAATCAAAGGCGATCTGGAATGGCAAAAGATTGAGGGTAAAACCCGGGTGGAGGCGAACCTGGCGGCTGAGTTGCTTGCTCCGGTGGAGCTGCGCGGTTTTCGGGATGTGCCAGCGTCGGCCCATCAGCGCACCCTGATTGATCTGCCCATTTTGCCCGAAACGCTGGATTTCGGTGATACGGATCTGGAGCTGACCGTGAATGCTGTGCTCGGCCTGGCAGTGGACATCACCGACATCAGATTCAGCGGACGCGTGCGCAACGGGGCGATTGAGCCCTCGTCCTTTTCACTGCAGTTGCAGGGCAATGAGCTGTTCGGCACTCTGGAGCTTGATACCCGGGACATTTCTCCAACCGCATCAATGGTGCTGGAGGGCGAGGCATTCGACACGGGCGTTTTGCTGCGGCGCCTCGGTCTGGCGCAGGATATCGATGCGCAGATGAGCAAGCTGCGCCTGCAGGCGTCTGTCCGTGGCAGCCGGCTCGCTGAGGTGCTTGAGCAATCATCCTTTTCGGCCAGCTTTGCAAGGGGAACGCTCGCCTACCGTGACGCCGGTACCGAGTCGAGTCTGAACATGGTTATAGCCAGTGGTGAATTGAGCCTTGAGGCGGGCGGGCCGGTAACGGGGTTGATTACTGGAAACGCGGGAAACGTGCCAGTCCGGCTCGAGCTGGATACGGGGCCGCTGCGAGAATTTCTTCCGCCGACTGCGCGCTGGCCTTTTGCGATCTCGGCTGCTTTTGCGGATGCCCAGTGGGAAATCAGCGGCGCAACCGCTCCCGGGCCAAGGCCCGCGACGGAACTAACGCTTGCCCTTCGCGGTGGGCGACTGAGCGAACTGGATACCTTGCTCGCAACGGCATTACCCCCGTGGGGGCCCTACGAGTTCACGGGCAGGCTGCATTTCGCGCCGACCTCCTACCGGGTAGAGGAAGCGCGGATTGCCATCGGCGACAGCCTTCTGATGGGTTCCGGGTCACTGGACACGGGAGCCAAGCCGGCCACACTCGAAGCAAGCCTGCTGGCCCCTGTTATCCAGCTTGATGACTTTGCACTGGGAGACTGGTCGCCGCTACTCGAGTCAGAATCGGGGTCGGAATCGGCTCCGGACGGGTCGGTATCGGAGCCAGGCCCAGAACCAGGCTCGAAGCCCCCGGCACGCATGACGGCCGACTCAGCCCGCAGAGCCTTCGCCTCCGGGGTCGATTCGGTTCACCCCATGTTCAGCCGGGAGCGCCTGTCGACGGGCAACGCACAGGTGGAAGTCAGCGTGGAAAAAATGTTGTCAGGTCAAGACGAACTGGGCCAGGCGCGCATGGCCGCCAGTCTCATCAATGGTGCTGCCACATTCGGCCCCATTGAGATCAATGGCCGGTTTGGGCGCGGGAAGATGGTGATCGCTTACGAACCCCGCGAGCAGGATGCGGTGTTCAGCGCACGCGCTTTGGTGGATCGCCTGGACTATGGGCTGGTTTTAGCGCGTTTCGTTCCGGGATTGGGAATCAATGGCATCGTCAGCCTCGACCTGGCGATTGATGCGGTCACGCCTGAGCTGAACAAGGCGATGCAGACCGCGTCTGGCCATATCGACTTCGCGGTCTGGCCTGACCGCCTGCGCTGGAGCGGCTTCGACCTGTGGGCCACCAACCTGATGCGTTCGCTGCTGCCGTTTTTCAGTCCAGCAAGCTCCCACCTCAATTGCGTTATCGGCCATTTCGATCTGACTGAGGGCCTGCTGGCGTCACGGGCCTTGCTGATCGATACCACCAATACCCGAGCTTTGGGTTGGGCGCGAGCCGATTTCGTCACCGAGCGATTGCGCATGCGATTTGTGCCCAACCACAAACGCCCGCGGCTGGTCAGTCTGGCAATACCGGTAGAGGTGCGGGGGACGTTCAGTGACTATCGCATCACCTTGCGCCCGACGGACGCTATGGGCCGGGTGGCGCAATGGTTCAAGACCTTGTTGGAAGTGCCGCTGCACTGGCTCGGTATCGGGCGCATCCCAAGTGATGGCCGTGATGTGTGCGCCGAGCCAGCGCGGCTGCAAGACTAAAGTAAAGTAAATACCCTGGGTTTAATTCCCGTCTTCGGTGGTGGCGGTTTCGGCCGCGGCTGAGGCTGCGGCAGCCACATCCTCAGCGCTGGGCTGTATGTAATGGCTGGTCAGGAAATCCACCAGGACATCGGCCCAGCCACC
>JANOGQ010000409.1:0-3006 GCA_031406105.1 Lysobacterales bacterium
GACCAGAACGCTGCCAGTTTTGCCGGGTCAGGTTCAAAGGATTTTAGCTGGCGCAGGGTCATATTTTCCCAACCCGGCGGCGCGGTGCCCAAGTTGGCAGCACTCGATCCACGTATGATCGGTATCACCCCCGCCATGCGCGAGGGCTCGGGACTGGTGAAATTCTCGCAGCAATACCCGGATCGCTATTTTGATGTCGCCATCGCCGAGCAGCACGCGGTCACGTTCGCGGCCGGGATGGCCTGCGATGGGCTGCGGCCGGTTGTCGCCATCTACTCCACCTTCCTGCAACGTGGTTACGACCAGCTCATCCACGATGTGGCCCTGCAGAATCTGCCGGTCGTCTTCGCGCTGGATCGCGGCGGCCTGGTCGGCGCCGATGGCCCGACTCACCACGGCACCTTTGACCTGTCCTTCCTGCGCTGCATCCCCAACATGACGGTGATGACACCCTCGGACGAGAATGAATGTCGACAGATGCTTTACACCGGCATGCAACTGGACGGGCCGAGCGCGGTGCGCTACCCGCGCGGCGCGGGGCCGGGTGTGGTACCGCAGCGTGAGATGAAGGCGCTCGACGTCGGCAAAGGCGAGGTCCGCAGAGAAGGCCGCAAGATCGCCATCCTCGCATTCGGCGCCATGCTCACGCCGGCGCTGGCCGCTGGTGAGTCATTGAACGCGACCGTGGCCAATATGCGCTTCGTGAAGCCGCTGGATGACGAGCTCGTATTCAAACTTGCCACCACGCATGATTTCCTGGTGACGGCTGAAGAGAACGCCATCATGGGCGGTGCCGGCAGCGCCGTGCTGGAGTCTCTGCAGGCACAGGGGTTGGCGGTACCGGTACTGCAGTTGGGCTTGCCCGACCACTTCATTGAACACGGCGACCCGGCGGTGCTGTTGGCCGATGTCGGCCTCAATGCAGATGGCATGACCCAACGCATCCAGCAGTGGCTCTCCCGATTGCAGCCCCACCACAAGGCGGCAGGCTGAGGTCGGCTGTCCACCCCTGACTCCCCGAGCGCGTTGTAGGGCCAGACGCGCCTGTTGCAGCAACACAATTTCTGAAGCTGACTCTCGTTGAAAGGAACCCACATGACCAAGACTCTCGTAGCCATATCCGCATTCATCATTGGCGTGTTCGCACTGAATGCGAGCGCCCAGGCACCTGCCTCGGAATCCATTCCCGCACCGTCCTGTGAGCAGCCGCATTATCCGGGCCGAACCGCACCGGAAAAGCAAATGACGAAGTTCAACAAGCAGATCACCGACTACCAGAAATGCATGAATGACTACATTGAAGGCCAGAAGAAAGCCGCCGAAGGCACGGTCGAAGATCAGAAGAAGCACGTTGATGAACTGAACGCCCTGACCGTCAAGCAGACGGAGCTGAAGAACAAGGTCACCCTGTCCATCGACAAGCAGAAGCGCCATGTCGAGGCGCGCAATCTGGCCGTGGGCGAATACAACACCTTGATGGCCAAGCTGAAGAAGGATGCGGGCCAGTAAGCCGGCACTAGCTCAACCCATTTCATTGTTTGGCGTGTTCGTGTGGGTGTTGCAACAGGCTGTTACGGCCCTCGCAAAACAGGTCCGAACGCGAAAGCTACAATCAGCTCCTTCGCCCTGATAAATGCCAATTCCGACCAAGAAATCGTGGATCTGCAAAATGGCAAAACCATCACGCTTTCGGAGTTGCCAACGACAAGTCTCAGCGTGCGAGCGGTCCCAACAAGTGTCGTCAACTCGGTCCAATTCGCCTACGACAAGAACGCCAACTATCGAACGGAATCGGTTGCTCCATACGCACTATGTGGCGATAAGGTGTTAGGAAACTATGATCCATGTCCACCGGCCATATTTGCGGTAGGATCCCATACACTCACTGCAACCGCAAGGCTGACTGGTGGGACCATCGTCGCAACCCGGACCATCACATTTTCTGTTGTTAACTCTGCGCCGGCTCCGACAGCCCCAGCGGCGCCCGTGCCAGCGCCCGTTCCCGTGCCAGCACCCGTTCCTGTTCCAGCACGCGTTCCCGTGCTAGCACCCGTTCCCGTGCCAAGTGGCAGTCTGCCTTGGATGGAAACGTCATTCCTCTGGACAGTTCACGCACAGCGTTCTTGATGTCCGGTCTTGACCACTTCGCCAGGTGCAACAACTTGCCCACACCTTTACCGAATTGCCCAATGGTGCGCAGAGTGATACGGGATCCACGGCATGGACTGTTATGCGGTCCACTGGGACTTTCAATGTTCAAAACGGCGCACTGGTCATCAACGGCGTCGGTGATGAAGGCGTCTTTCAAACGCAATTAATCACCACTACCGGAGGAGCCGGCGTCACCGTGAGTGCACAAGTCCAATCTGTTGGGAAACTGGAAGCGAACCAGGATTATGTCCGCCTTTACGTAAGGGTGAACAATGGGCCGGAGCAGCTGGTGGGCCAGGTACAAGGAGGTCAGGTAACCGTTACAACGCTCACTGGAATGTACACAGGGACTACCATCAGTCTTGTCATTCGTGCGTTCGTTTCATTTGGCGATGAATTCTACTTTATTGATAACGTAAGCATGGTCTCACCCGCACCAGTTCCCCTACCAGTCCCTGTACCAGTTCCGGTACCAGTACCAGTTCCCGTACCAGTTCCCGCACCAGTTCCCGCACCAGTTCCGATCTCTGTTCCGGTCACAAGGGACGTCAGTGCGTATTTGTTCGGCGTCAATGGCTCGATCACGGGAGAACTCCGGAAATGGCACAAAGTAACGCTTGGATTTAGCGACCCGTTTGTCACTGAGACGTCAAATCCCAATCCATTCAGCAACTATCGCTTCGATGTGACCTTTACACACACCACAAGTGGCCAGACTCTTTCTGTTCCAGGACACTTTGCCGCGGATGGTAACGCGGCTAACACGGGTGCGTCATCCGGTAATGTTTGGTTGGTTCATTTTTCTCCGTTTTTGACTGGCACGTGGACTTGGGCGTGCACTTTTGTTGAAGGTTC
>JANOGQ010000509.1:0-4414 GCA_031406105.1 Lysobacterales bacterium
AATGCAAATGCGGCAACACCGTGACTGTCTCGGGACTGTAACTGGTCACCAGGCACACTGAAAGCTGCGGCTGCATTCACCGAGAGCAGCTTGCGGATCCGCCATCAGCGCAGCAAAGCTGTCGCGCATGATCATTTGGGCGTCAGGCCCACCCGCACTCCAGCCATCCAGCGGATTGACCGCCGCCAGGCCGGGATCCAGCAAGCCTTGCAGCTTTTGCTCTGTGGCCCCGGATATCTCTGTCAGTTCGACTCCGGTGCGATCAGCCAGGTCGATCAGCAATTGCCGTTCACCGCCGGAGTCATGTAAACCCACCAGCCCGCCAGCAGCTACCGGGTGTGGCTGGGCGAACATGATCAGGGCGGTCGCCAGCTCATCCATATCCTCCACACGCTGAACGCCATAGCGATCGAACAGGGCCTGGTAGGCGGCATCAGCACCCGCCAGGGCACCCGAATGGGAAACGGTCAGCCGCGCAGCCAGTTCGGTACGGCCTACTTTCAAGGCCACTACCGGTATGCCGCGCACAGCTGCTTTTTCCAGTACGGCCATCAGGCTGGCAGGGTCGCGCGCTGTTTCCATGAACAGGCCAATGGCGCGCGTGTTCATGCACTCGATGGCGTAATCCATGTAGTCATCCATCCGCACGCTGAGCTCCTGGCCGGTGGAGACCGCCAGGTTGAAGTCAATGCGCTCTTCGCAGTCGAGGATTCCGGACATGCCAGAACCTGAATGGCTGATCAGGGTGACATTGCCACCACGAGGATGGTTGTTTCGGGTATCGAAACCGCAGGCCCAGACACCATCGTGGAAGTTGTAGTAACCCATGCCGTTGGCGCCGCAGAGCAGCAGCCCCGACTCATGCACACGTTGTGCTATGCGTTCGCGCAAAAAGGGAGCTGCGTCATTTTCGAGGACCAGGGTGGAGAAGATGGTGGCTGCCCTGGCGCCGTGGGCAATGCAGTCTTCCAAAGCCGCTTCCACCCGACTGTCCGCAATGGCAAATATCACCTGTTCCACGGTTTCCGGCAGATCGGCCAGGCTCTTGTAACAGCCAAGGCCATGAACACTGTCGCGGGTGGGGTTGACGGCGTAAAGCGAGCCGGTAAAACCCCCGGTCAGCAGGTTTTCAACGACCTGGCTGCCTACGGTTCCGGCACGCTCGCTGGCGCCCAGCACCGCGATGGAGCGTGGGCGGAGCAAGGGATCAAGGCGGTGCATTTTTGGCGTCAGAGTAAAAACTCCTCTGGCCCCATCAGAAATCGGCTGCTGGGGTCTGCTTCTTGCGTGCTGGATCCCAGAATACGCTTTCCACCACGCGACAAGGCGCCATCACACGGCTCCATTTCAATTCGCGTTGGTAATAGATTTCCACCAACAACTCTTCACCCGGTTTACCGTGGGGCATGTCCAGAGAGGCCAGGGCAATACTGGCTTTGGCAGAAGGCGACCACATGCTTGAGGTGATGGTGCCGGCATACTTCTTGTCCTTGGTATAAACATAGGAATCGTGAGCCACTTTGTTGCCTTCGATATCCAGCTTCACCAGGCGATAACGCGAGCCCTTTTTCTTTTCTGCCAGCAAAGCCCGGCGGCCATTGAACACAGGCTTCTTGAGGTCCACCAGCCATTCCAGGCCGAGCTCAAAAGGCGAGCGGGTGTGGGTGGGACGCACTGCTTCCTGGGCGGGCAGGAAATCCACACCGGCCAGGATATAGCCGGCTTCAATGCGTAGCATTTCAAGTGCGTCACTGCCCATGGCCGTGATGCCGCGGAGTTTGCCTGCTTCGAACAAAGCGTCCCACAGGGCTTCGCCATGCGACGGCGGTACCCACAATTCGTAGCCCAGGTCACCGGTATAGCCGGTGCGCGAAACTTCCAGAGTTGCGCCCTGGAACTGGAAATTCTGCAGGCCGAATGGAGTCAGGTTTTCAATACCCCTCAAACCCATCTGCTTCAACACGCCACAGCTGGTCGGGCCCTGCAATGCCAGGCCGCAGATCTCATGCGTTTCATCAACCACCGAGACATCAAAACCATCGGCGCAGGTGAGGAACCAGTCTAGCTGGCGTTCCTGCGAGCACACCCGGTAGCCGCCCTCGGGCAGATGGAAAATGGTGCCATCGTCGATCACTTGTCCACCCTCATTACACCATACGGCATAACCAACACGGCCGGGCTTGAGTTTGGCCACATCACGCGTAACCAGGCGGTTGAGATAGGCCAGGGCGTCCGGGCCTGTAACCCGGTGCTTGATCATGGGCGTCAGGTCAAATACGCCACAACTGTTGCGAGCTGCGAAATACTCGAGCGAAGCATCGTAATAGGCTGGTACTGAGAGATAGTCAGCCCAGCGAGACCATTCTTTCAGCTTATTGGCTACTTCCTGCCGCGAATGGAAAGGGCTGGGATAAACGTGGTGCTTGTAGTGGTTCCGGTCTTTCATGTCCGGGGATTGGAAACCTGTAGCGCTCATTCTCTTATCCCTTCCTTATTTGCCAATAATGGCGCGTGCCGCATTACGGCCCGCACTACCCATAACGCCACCGCCCGGGTGACTGCCGGCACCACAAAGGTACAAGCCATCCACCCGGGTATGATACTGCGCTGCATAAGGCACCGGCCGCAGCATGAAGAACTGGTCCATGACCAGCTCGCCGTGGTGCCAGTGTCCGCCGCTGATGCGGAATTCATTCTCAATATCTTCCGGTGTCAGCAATTCGGCCATAACCGCCTTGGAGCGAATATCCGGAGCATATTTCTCCAGTGTGTTCATGACCACCTCAGCGAACGCCGCCTTGCCGCCATTCCAGCCCTGGTTCAGGTCGCGGGGGGCATATTGCACCACCGCTGAAAGCACATGCTGACCGGCAGGCGCCAGGCTACTGTCATGAATACTGGGTATGGTGATCTCAAACACAGGTTCAGCGGAGAACTCCCCGTACTTGCAGTGGTTGAAGGCGTGATCCACATACTCCTGGCTGGGTGCGATCAACAGGCGCTGCCCCAGTTTTGAATTATCCAGTCCTTTGAAGTGGGGCAGGCCGCTCAGTGCCAGATGCAACTTGGCAGTGTTGCCTTTGCAGCGCAGATGCTTGATACGATGGGCGAGGTCGGCTTCGATGTTGCGCGCCCCAAGCAGGTCCAGGAAGGTGGTTTTTGGATCGGCATTGGAAACGACGATGTCGGCCAGAATCTGTTCACCGTTTTCCAGTTCCACACCACTGGCTCTGTCGAAGTCCATCAGAATCCGTTTTACCGGACTGCTGGTGCGCAGGTTTGCACCCGCGGCCCGGGCAGCTGCGGCGATGGCGTCAGTGATTGCGCCCATGCCACCTTTGGGCAAGGACAAGGCGCCGGCGCCATGGCCATTGTTGCCGCTCATGCGGTGCAGGGCAGTGAACACGCTGTTGTTGGAACGCGGTGCCAATTTGGTGCCGAGCACGGCATCCAGGGCCAGCGCACCTTTCAGTAACTCGTTATCGAAATTCTCCTGCAGCACATCGTAGATATTGATGGCCGCGATGCGCAGGAACTCGCGCATGTCGTCGCGGCCCAGCAGGCGGATTTCCAGTGCCAGTTTGCCCAGGCTGAACAGATCACCGCGATCCTTGGTACCCACTCGAGGCGGAATACGGTTATGCAGTTTGCCGATGATGGCGGCAAACTTTGACATGAAACGGCGATATTCTTTCATGCCGCTCAAGTCGCGCTCATTCAGGCCCTCACCACTGACGCTGTCGCCCTCAAAGTAGAGGTGCTTGCCGTTCGGGCTCAGCGCAACACTGCCGATTTTTTCAGCGGCCATGCGCAGGCCGTGTCCGCTCAAGCCCAGTTCCTTGTGAATCTCATCATCCAGCAAGTAGGACAGATGGGCTCCCGCTGAAACCCGGAAATCCGGTGCAAACTCACGCGTGATACAGGCTCCGCCCAGTTGAGCGGCCGCTTCGAACACGGTGACTTTTTTGCCGGCTTTGGCGAGGTAAGCGGCACAAACGAGGCCGTTATGGCCGCCACCAATGATGATTATGTTGTTAGTCATCCAACCAGCCCTCCGGCACAGTATTTGTTCTTCTTAGATCACTCAGGATTTCACGCGCTGCGTTTGCGCCTGGAGCCGCCATCACACCCCCACCGGGGTGGTTTGAGGAACCGCACATGTAAAGCCCCTGCACCGGACCGCGATACTGGGCAAAGCCAGGAATCGGCCGATTGAACATCAATTGATCCATGGTCAGTTCGCCCTGGAAAATATTGCCTTCGGTCAGGCCCACCTCGTTTTCCAGTTCACGTGGAGTCCGGACTTCCATGTGCAGAATCAGCTTTTTGAAACCGGGGCAATAGCCTTCGATCTGGTTGATGACGGTTTGGTTCAAGGCCTCGGGCACGGGCCAGGGCGGCATCTGGCATTTGG